>NZ_PQCE01000074.1:0-201 GCF_002964725.1 Pseudoalteromonas sp. T1lg76 | reverse complement strand
AAACAAATTTAGAGTCTCAATGTTTTTTCCTTAAATGGAAAGTGAGTGACCAACGGAATAAAGAAATTTATTCAGCACAGTCAATTCGATATCGAAAGATATCATCACAGTATTCATTGAGCACGAAACTTCGGTTTCAAAAAACTTTTAATTGAAGAGTTTGATCATGGCTCAGATTGAACGCTGGCGGCAGGCCTAACA
>NZ_PQCE01000073.1:0-287 GCF_002964725.1 Pseudoalteromonas sp. T1lg76 | reverse complement strand
TCGTACAGGTTGAGTTCTAACAGCAGATTCTAGTTCGCTAGATGACGCAAACAAATTTAGAGTCTCAATTGAACTGAGTGACCAACGGAATAATCTCTCTTTATAAGAGAAGTTATTCAGCACAGTCAATTCGATTTTTCTTTTATAAGAGAAATCAAAATCAGAATTCAATGAGCGCCGTTCTTCACTCTTTATGGGTGGGAACAAAAAACTTTTAATTGAAGAGTTTGATCATGGCTCAGATTGAACGCTGGCGGCAGGCCTAACACATGCAAGTCGAGCGGTAA
>NZ_PQCE01000072.1:0-274 GCF_002964725.1 Pseudoalteromonas sp. T1lg76 | reverse complement strand
AACTAGAATCTGCTGTTAGAACTCAACCTGTACGAGTGCCCACACAGATGATTGCTTCATATTTTTAAAGAACGTTGCGACTCGTTGTCGCTGCGGCTTTCACCGCGTTAGGGCTGCGCATTCTACGCTTTCCTGATTTGTTGTCAACACTTAATTTTGAGAAAGTTTTCATTTTTCAAAACTGAAGTTTTATTTGACTCCCTGAGCCGCTAGCGCCTCGCTATGCGTTGCTGCCTGCCGTCTCAGTGGGGTCGCATTATAGGGAGATTCGATT
>NZ_PQCE01000071.1:0-683 GCF_002964725.1 Pseudoalteromonas sp. T1lg76 | reverse complement strand
CTCCATCAAGATGATGGTGGGTTGTACTGGACTTGAACCAGTGACCCTCGCCTTGTAAGGGCGATGCTCTCCCAACTGAGCTAACAACCCAAAACGTAATTTTTTGCGATTTCTATATGGTGGGTTGTACTGGACTTTACCAATAAACCTCGCCTTGCTAAGGATAATAGTGCGATGCAGAGCATCGTATTTTCCTTAACTCCATCAATAGATGGTGGGTTGTACTGGACTTGAACCAGTGACCCTCGCCTTGTAAGGGCGATGCTCTCCCAACTGAGCTAACAACCCATATAGAAATATCAGATGTGTCACTTTAAAATGATGCTTAGTTATACTGGACTTAACCAATAAACCTCGCCTTGCTAAGGATAATAGTGCGATGCTGAGCATCGTATTTTCCTTAACTCCATCAAGATGATGGTGGGTTGTACTGGACTTGAACCAGTGACCCTCGCCTTGTAAGGGCGATGCTCTCCCAACTGAGCTGGCATATTTCTTTACTTATTGAGAACTCTAAATTATTCAAATTGAACAATTCAAAGTTTTATCAGCTTTCCAAATTTTTAAAGAGCAAAATATTACCTACCGGACTTGCCAGTAAGTAACAATCATCTGTGTGGACACTGCGAACAAATTCGTTCTAAATCGTATAAGGAGGTGATCCAGCCCCAGGTTCCCCTAGG
>NZ_PQCE01000070.1:0-2099 GCF_002964725.1 Pseudoalteromonas sp. T1lg76 | reverse complement strand
CTCCATCAAGATGATGGTGGGTTGTACTGGACTTGAACCAGTGACCCTCGCCTTGTAAGGGCGATGCTCTCCCAACTGAGCTAACAACCCGGGTCTTATTAAATTCTATATGGTGGGTTGTACTGGATTTAACCAATAAACCTTGCCTTGCTAAGGATAATAGTGCGATTCCAGCATCGACTTTCCTTAACGCCATCTAAATGATGGTGGGTTGTACTGGACTTGAACCAGTGACCCTCGCCTTGTAAGGGCGATGCTCTCCCAACTGAGCTAACAACCCATATAGAATTTTCAGATGTGTCACTTTAAAGTGGTGGGTTGTACTGGACTTGAACCAGTGACCCTCGCCTTGTAAGGGCGATGCTCTCCCAACTGAGCTAACAACCCACATCTGGTAACAACATTGCTTGCTAAACGAATTAGCCGCGTTGTTGTGGGGCGCTATTATAGATAGAGAGAAAAGACTGTCAACACTTGAATGATACATTTTGTTTTAGGTGAGGCATTTATAGCCAATGCGTGGGCTATTTAATCAATTTTACCCTTATAAATGGACCGTCGGTGCGCGGTTGAACATTAGTTGTGCGCTCAGCGCCTGGTATTCGGCTTTGCATCTAATGACAATGCTCGTATTCCGTATACACAAGATGAAGAATTATCTATGAACTACAGTGCGTTTATTTCTCACGGCGGTGGACCACTTCCACTTTTGGGTCATGAAGGTCATAAGGAGATGGTTGAAACCTTAGAGGAGTTTGCGTCCTTAATTCCCAAACCTGCTGCAATTGTTGTGATCAGCGCCCATTGGGATACGACGGAGATAAAAGTGAACACCCAGGCTCAGCCCCCCTTATTGTATGACTATTATGGATTCCCAGAACAGGCCTACAATATTAAATATCCCGTTTCGGGCGCTCCTCAGTTGGCAAAAGAGTTGCTGTCAGGTTTGCAAGGGCTAGGAGTGCCAGTAATAGAGGAAACCGAGCGAGGTCTAGATCATGGTGTTTTTGTGCCCTTGGCCATAATGTACCCAGAGGCGGATATTCCTTGTGTGCAAATCTCTCTGCAGCGCGATTATAACCCCGAGCTCCACCTACAAATGGGTGAGCGTATAGCAAAGACGATTACACACTTGGATAATGTCCTTGTTTTAGGCTCCGGATTTTCCTTTCATAATATGGCAGCATTTCGATTGGCCGATAATAAGGAAGCTATTAAGAGCAACCTTGAGTTCGAGAATTGGCTGGAGCAGGTTTTAAATACGCCATTATCTAAGCAGGAGAGGGCGCAACACCTGATTAATTGGCAAAGTGTTCCTGGGGCACGAGATTGTCACCCCAGCGAAGAGCATTTAATGCCCTTGCATGTGGCCTATGGCGCTGCTCAATCTGTGCCTATAGCCTTTAAACAAGTTTCTGTGCTGCAAAAGAAGGCTACGTTTGCGCTCTGGGCTATGGCCTAAATAGGGCTTTTTGATTAATAAAAAACCACAAATACCAGTATCTTGCACAAGCTTTATGCGCTTTGTTTAAAATTGCCGCGGTCGATAAAAAGTTACCTAAAAAATGTTGACTTTGTTTTGGTGGCTGCATAGAATGCGCCCCGCACTAAGCGAGATGGCAGCGTCAAGTTTGCCCTTTTTGCACTCAGGTTTGGGGCTATAGCTCAGCTGGGAGAGCGCTTGCATGGCATGCAAGAGGTCGGCGGTTCGATCCCGCCTAGCTCCACCAAAATCTGCAGTGTACACGCTGCCCGCGCGTTGGGCTAGACTTCGAATGTCTAAGTGTTTAACTCGTATGGTAAGAGTCTAAATAACCAGTCCTAGTGACACATTTTGTGTCCCCTTCGTCTAGAGGCCTAGGACACCGCCCTTTCACGGCGGTAACAGGGGTTCGAATCCCCTAGGGGACGCCACTTTACCGTTGGAAACGACGGCTAATACCGCATAATGTCTACGGACCAAAGGGGGCTTCGGCTCTCGCCTTTAGATTGGCCCAAGTGGGATTAGTTAGTTGGTGAGGTAATGGCTCACCAAGGCGACGATCCCTAGCTGGTTTGAGAGGATGATCAGCCACACTGGAACTGAGACACGGTCCAGA
>NZ_PQCE01000010.1:0-115093 GCF_002964725.1 Pseudoalteromonas sp. T1lg76 | reverse complement strand
CCGCAGGGCAGCGCTTGTAGCGCATTTCTACTGTGTTGTTACATGTTTATGTAGAATAACTACACCACACATGTGCCGCCTTGTATAAATCCGCTACAAACTGCTGCAGAAACAAACAACAAAGGTCAACATACCCTATCATCAACTTAGTGTAAAAGGGCCATGAAAAGCAATGTGCACCTTTAGTTTTGTCCCTGGTAAGTCGGGGTCCACCCCGACAAATAAGCAATGCAGAAGCATATTGCCCTGTAGGTCGGGGTTCCACCCCGACAAAGGTGCCGTGAAACAAATGTCGGCGCACAGCATCGACCTACAAAACACACCGACCTACAAAACGCGAAGCACCGACCAAAACCATTGATATTAACCCGGGGGCAGAAATCCGTTATACTAGTGGGCTATTTTTAGTCGTCCCGTTATTTGTTAGAGAGACATCATGAGCCAAGTTCGTGGTAATTTGTTTATTCTTTCTGCCCCATCTGGTGCAGGGAAATCAAGCCTGATCAACGCCTTACTAGAGCGCCATGCCAATATGCAGGTGTCGGTATCGCACACCACCCGCGCCCCGCGCCCAGGTGAAGAAAACGGCGTTCATTACCACTTTGTCGACCAAGGCCAGTTTAAAGAGCTGATCGCCAATGATGATTTCTTCGAATGGGCACAAGTGTTCGACAACTACTATGGCACTTCCAAGGCGGCCATCGAGCAGCAGTTGGAAAATGGCATTGACGTGTTCCTGGATATCGACTGGCAGGGCGCTCGTCAAGTACGCGAGCTTGCTCCCGAGGTCACCACCATCTTTATTTTGCCGCCGTCCAAGGATGAACTGCAAAGCCGCCTTACCAATCGCGGTCAGGATTCGGCTGAAGTGATCGCCGCGCGCATGGAAAAAGCGCAATCGGAAACCTCACATTACGACGAGTACGATTATGTAGTGGTAAATGATGACTTCGACACCGCCCGTGAAGAGATCGCCACCATAGTGGCCGCCACCCGTTTACGCCTGAGCACACAAAAGCGTAAACACGGTGACTTGATCGACGAACTATTAAAATAAAACCCGCCCAAGTATTGGCCTTGAGTGGGTGTTGCAGTAAACTACGCGTTTACAGATTTAATTTTTGGAGTGAAGCATGGCTCGCGTAACTGTTGAAGATGCAGTAGATAAAATTGGCAACCGTTTTGACTTGATCCTTGTCGCGGCGCGTCGTGCGCGCCAGATCGCGGTAGGTGGTAAAGACCCTATGGTAGATGCGGAAAACGATAAACCTACGGTTATCGCTTTACGTGAAATCGAAAACGGTCACATTACCGTGGATACCCTAGACGCAATTGAGCGCCAGGAGCAGCAAAACCAAGAAGCTGCCGAAATGGCTGCCGTTGCCGCTATCGTTGGCGGTAACCAGTAAGCGCATATAATGCTCTGTAAACGGCTGCATTTTCCTTGCAGCCGTTGGCTTTCCACGCTTTTCATCGTATATTCACTTCTTAGTCTATTTCTCCTCGCCGTTTCCGGAGCGTGAATGTATCTCTTTGAAGGCCTCAAGAAAAAAATATCAGAATACCTAGCCCCCGAAGATGTGGCGCTAGTACAAAAAGCCTACGTCGTGGCCAGAGAAGCGCACGAAGGGCAATTTCGCTCAAGCGGCGAACCTTATATCACCCACCCCGTTGAAGTAACGCAAATCCTCGCCAACATGAAGTTGGATCATGAAACCCTGATGGCGGCTTTAATGCACGATGTCATCGAGGATACGGATTTTTCCCAACAGGACCTGGCGGGGATCTTCGGTGAAACCGTCGCCGATCTGGTCGAAGGGGTGAGTAAGCTCGACAAGCTAGGCTTTAAAGACAAAAGAGAATTCCAGGCGGAAAACTACCGCAAAATGATCATGGCGATGACCCAGGATATTCGCGTTATCCTGATCAAGCTGGCGGACCGCACCCATAATATGCGCACCCTAGGTGCCCTGCGTCCGGATAAGCGCCGCCGTATTGCCCGTGAAACCTTGGATATCTTTGCCCCTATCGCCAATCGCCTGGGTATCCACGATATTAAAAACGAACTTGAAGACTTAGGTTTTCAAGCTCTCTACCCGATGCGCTACCGCGCTTTAAAGTCGGAAGTAGCCAAGGCCCGCGGCAACCGTAAGGAAGTGATCACCAACATTCAAGGCGAGATAGAATCGCGCCTCAGCGAATGGGGTATTCACGCCCAAGTATCGGGCCGGGAAAAACACCTCTACAGCATCTACCGCAAAATGCTCAACAAGGAGCTGATGTTCAACGAAGTCATGGACATCTATGCATTTCGCATCGTGGTCGACAACATGGATACCTGTTATCGGGTACTTGGTGTGGCTCATAATCTGTATAAGCCCATTGAAACCCGCTTTAAAGACTATATTGCGGTGCCCAAAACTAATGGTTATCAATCCCTGCACACCTCGCTGGTCGGCCCGCACGGTATTCCCGTAGAGATTCAAATCCGCACCCTGGACATGGATCATATGGCCGACAAAGGGGTCGCGGCCCACTGGATGTATAAGAAAACCGGGGAGAACTCTGGTCATACGGCACAACAAAGGGCGCGCCAATGGATGCAAAGCCTGCTAGAGCTACAACAAAGTGCCGGCTCCTCGTTCGAATTTGTGGAAAACGTAAAAACCGATCTCTTCCCGGAAGAGATTTACGTGTTCACCCCGGATGGCCGCATCGTCGAGCTGCCCATGGGCGCCACCGCGGTGGACTTTGCCTATGCGGTGCACACAGATGTGGGGAATACCTGTGTCGGGGCGCGAGTCAATCGCAAACCGCATCCGCTGAGCAAGGCGCTGGATACCGGGCAAACAGTGGAAGTGATCACCAGCTCAGGGGCGCATCCAAATGCCACCTGGCTGAACTTTATCGTCACCGCCAAGGCGCGTTTGTGCGTGCGTAACTATCTGAAAAATCAGCGTCACGAAGAAGCCTTGCAACTGGGTCGCCGACTACTGGACTCGGCCCTTGGCGAGTATTCACTCGACAGCATCAGCAGCGAAACCATAAACCGGGTGCTCGAAGAGCATCAGGTCAATTCGATGTTGGAGCTGATGGTGGAAATCGGCTGCGGCAATATTATGAGCGTCTTGGTTGCCAAGCGCCTACTGCAGAGCGATGAAGCCGATTTAGATAAACTCGCCACCTCGACCAAGGCGGCGATCATAGGTACCGAAGGCATGTTGGTGAATTACTCCAAATGCTGCCGTCCGGTGCCCGGAGATGATATCGTTGCGTACGTTAGTCAAGGTAAAGGCCTGACCGTACACCGCCAGGAATGTAAAAATATTCGTGGCTGGCGCAACGAGTTATCAAAGTATTTCGTGGTGAAGTGGGAAGACAATTCGGAAAAAGAATATATCGCCACGCTGCGGGTGGAAATTATCAACCACCAGGGTGCCTTGGCTAAGCTCACCAGCTTAGTGGCCTCTACCGGAGCGAATATTGTCGAACTACAAACCGATGAAAAAGAAAGTAACCTCTACGTAATAGACCTCGGCGTGACGGTGAAAGACCGTATTCACGTCGCCAATATTATGCGTCGCATTCGGGTAATGCCGGATGTGCAAAAGGTTTATAGAAAAAAATAAAGGAAAATCATGAACAAAATCATTATCTCTACCGAAAATGCCCCTTCGGCTATCGGTACTTATAACCAAGCCGTAAAAGTAGGCACTGCCGTTTATCTATCGGGCCAGATTCCACTAGTGCCAAGCACTATGGAAATGGTATCGGACGACTTTGCCGAGCAAACGCATCAGGTATTTAAAAACCTAATCGCCGTATGTGAGGCCGCCGGTGGTGAACTACAGGACATGGTTAAGGTAAATATCTTTTTGACCGACCTAAGCAACTTTGCCGTCGTTAATGAGATCATGAGCCAATACTTCCGAACTCCTTACCCAGCTCGCGCTGCTATCGGCGTAAAAGAGCTACCTAAGGGCTCACAGGTTGAAATTGACGGCATTATGGAATTACCGTCAACCAACTAAGTACTTTAGGCCATGGGGAAACTCATGGCCGCCTCTGCTGCACCTTCAATCTCCTGATAAACCTCTTCCAGTAAGACCTTGAAATCGGCGTACCTATATCCACCTTATATCTTGTAAATCACCAAGGGGAATAAAGGTTAAAGCCAGCGCCTGAGCTGACGCCGGCAGTTTTTAGTTACAGTAAAGCTTCGCGTTGCTTCACTTCTTCTGACCAGACACCAACTTGCACCTGACCTATATGGCTTTTTTGTAACAGCAGCATGGCCAGTCGCGATTGGCCTATGCCACCGCCTATGGTTTGCGGTAACTCCTTCGCCAGTAGCGCCCGATGCCAAGGCATAGCACTTTTATGGCTTTGCCCGCTGAGCTCAAGCTGAGTCAACAAGGACTCAGGACAAACACGAATTCCCATGGATGAAATCTCAAAGGCATCTTCAAGCACCTTGTTCCATACCAGGATGTCACCGTTTAGGCCAGGTAGCCCTTCCTCTGCGGTGGTTGACCAATCGTCATAATCCGGTGCTCGCACATCATGGCGCAAACCATCGGCCAGCTTACCGCCGATACCAATTAAGAACACCGCACCTAAGCGCTTACAAATGGCACGCTCACGTTCTTTAGCGCTAAGATCAGGGTATTGCTGACGGAGCTTTTCCGCATGCACAAAGTGGATCTGCTCTGGCAACTGCGGCTCAATGCCAAACTCACGGGCAACATATTCTTCGGTGGCCTTAAGGGCACCGTAGATACTGGTCACAGTTTCTTTTAGTGAAGCCAGGCTGCGCTCGGTGCGCTCGCAAATCACCTTTTCCCAATCCCATTGATCTACATACACTGAGTGAATCGGACTTAGTCTTTCCTCATCCGGACGCAGCGCCTTCATATGAGTATAGATACCGGTGCCAACGCTAAAGCCATAGTCACCTAAGGTTTTGCGTTTCCACTTAGCTAAGGAATGCACTACTTCATAGCTTTGCTGTGGCAGGCTTTTCACCTGCACAGATACCGCTTTTTCATGGCCGCTTAGTTCATCCTGCAGACCATCGCCGACCTGGGCCAAAATAGGCGCCTGTACTTCGACTAGGTTTAAGGCCGTAGCCAGTTGCTGTGAAAAAATCTGTTTTACGGCACTAATTCTTTGTTGATGTTGAATAAATTCTTGGCTCATGGCTCTCATTCCCATTGCTGCTGATTGCTTCGTTATGAAAAACAATACCGCAACCAAATAAACATTCAACACCATCTAAAAGAAATAGCTTTACTTAAAAATAAAAATCAATTTAACTTGAAAATATTAGATTTCATTTAATTTAAGGCCTGTTTCACCATGACAAATTATCGATTCGATAATCTCGACAGATCCATACTCGGTGCCCTAATGACCAATGCCCGCACTCCTTATGCTGAATTGGCAAAACAATGCGGTGTGAGTGCCGGCACCATACATGTGCGTATAGAAAAGATGCGTCAGGCCGGGGTGATCACAGGCACTCAGGTCAGCGTTGATGCTAAACGACTGGGCTATGATGTCTGCTGTTTTATCGGCATAAATCTCAATAACGCCCGCGATTATCCACAGACTCTGGAGCGCTTGCGCGAGCTTGACGAAGTGGTCGAGGCCTATTACACCACGGGCAACTACAGCATTTTTATTAAGGTGATGACCCGTTCTATCGAGCACCTGCAAGACGTGCTGATCAACAAGATCCAGGCCATTGAGGCGATTCAGTCCACAGAAACCCTGATCTCCTTACAAAACCCCATTAATCGCAACGTTGCCCCTTAAGCGGGGTGCCGCTGGATTGCACTTGCCTGATTAGCGTATAATCCCGGCACTTTTTTATTGCAGTCGAATTGGGCCATGACCAACAAGCGTTACCACCGAGTAAAACAGGTATTAGACAGACGACAAACCGACCTCACAGTATGTTTAGACGAGGTACATAAGCACCACAATCTTTCCGCTATAGTGCGCACCGCCGATGCCGTGGGTTGTCATAATGTCCACGCGGTCTGGCCAAAAGAGCAACGTCGTCTCACCAATAACACCTCGGGCGGCAGTAAAAACTGGGTGGAAACCCATATGCACGACGATATCGACACCGCGGTGGCAAAAATCCGCGAGCAGATCCCAGGCGTGCAGTTGCTGGCCACCAACCTCAGCGATGATGCCGTCGACTACCGCGATATCGATTACACCCAGCCCACCGCGTTTATCGTTGGTCAGGAACGCGATGGTATTTCCGATAAGGCCCTGGCCCATGCGGATAAACACATAGTGATCCCCATGCGCGGCATGGTGCAATCCCTGAATGTGTCGGTTGCCGCCGCATTGATCTTGTATGAAGCCCAGCGTCAGCGCGAAGCCAAAAATTGCTACGAGCGCGATATGCTCGACCCGGGCATTAAACACAGATTATTGTTTGAAGGCTGCCACCCCATCATAGCCCAGCAGTGTAAAGAAAAAGGCCTGGCCTACCCGGCGCTGGACGACGAGGGCGAAATCATCGCCGATGAGACCTTCTGGAACACCTTACGTTACAAGCGAAAAGGTTAACTACTTGAAAGGCAACCCCTTGGATCAGTACACTTAGAGTATTACCGATTCAAGGACGCGCCCATTGTCGAGCCTCAACACTT
This sequence comes from Pseudoalteromonas sp. T1lg76, assembly GCF_002964725.1. Classification (NCBI taxonomy): domain Bacteria; kingdom Pseudomonadati; phylum Pseudomonadota; class Gammaproteobacteria; order Alteromonadales; family Pseudoalteromonadaceae; genus Pseudoalteromonas; species Pseudoalteromonas sp. T1lg76. The sequence continues at coordinate 108,422 of NZ_PQCE01000010.1, read as the reverse complement.
ACCCGATCACCGAACTTAAGGGCGTGGGCCCGAAAATGGCCGAGCGCCTCAATAGGCTCGGCATCAAAACCGTGCAGGACCTGCTACTGCATCTGCCGCTGCGCTATGAGGACAGAACTCGAGTAGTAGCCATCAATCAGCTACTGCCGCACACCCATGTCTGCATTGAGGCGACCATAGAAAACGCCAGCATCACCTTTGGCCGTCGGCGCATGTTGCTCTGTCAGCTCAACGATGGCACCGGACGCATTACCCTGCGCTTTTTCAACTTCTCTGCGGCACAAAAGAATGCCATGCAAACGGGTAAGGTGATGCGTTGTTTTGGCGAGGTGCGCCGTGGCAAGGCGGGGCTGGAAATGGCCCACCCGGAATACAGCATCAGCGACAGCGCCCAATCCTTACCGACCCAAACTCACCTCAGTGCCATTTACCCAACTACGGAAGGGCTTAAACAGTTATCCCTGCGCAACCTGGTGGAGCAAGCCTTGCAGGTATTGGCCCGCTCGCCCATTGAAGAATTACTCCCAGAGCAATACCGCCCTGCCGGATGGGCATTGAACGATGCCGTGCGTTATTTGCATGAGCCTCCCATAGACGCAAATATGCAGGCACTGGAGCTAGGCACTCACCCGGCGCAACAGCGCCTCGCCTTTGAAGAATTGCTGGCCCATAACCTAAGCCTATTGGCGTTAAGGCAAAAGGCGCAGGCACATAAAGCGGTCACACTGGCGCCGACTCATGCGTTGGAGCAAGCCTTCTTAGCATCTCTGGGCTTTGCTCCTACCGGTGCCCAACAAAGGGTAGTGGCGGAGATCAAAACCGATTTGCAGCAGCCCTACCCCATGATGCGCCTGGTGCAAGGCGATGTAGGCTCAGGTAAAACCCTGGTAGCGGCACTGTCCGCCTTATGCGCCATTGCCGCCGGATATCAGGTGGCCCTTATGGCCCCGACCGAGATCCTCGCCGAGCAACATGCCCTCAATTTTGAGCGCTGGTTTAGCGAGCAGGGCCTGACAGTCACCCTGCTTGGCGGCAAAACCAAGGGTAAGGCGCGGGAGCAAATCCTCGGGGACATCGCCAGTGGTCAGGCGCAAATGATTATCGGCACCCATGCCCTGTTTCAAGAGCAGGTGCAATTTAACAACCTGGCGCTGATTATTATCGATGAGCAACACAGGTTTGGCGTACATCAACGCCTGGCGCTGCGAGAAAAAGGCAAATTTGGCGACTGTTACCCGCACCAACTGGTAATGACCGCCACCCCCATCCCGCGTACCTTGGCGATGACAGCCTATGCCGACCTGGAAACCTCCATTATTGACGAGCTGCCCCCGGGACGCACACCTGTGACCACAGTCGCTGTGCCTGACAGTCGCCGTGACCATGTGATCGAGCGGGTGCGCCATGCGGTGCAAGAGCACGGCCGCCAGGTGTATTGGGTGTGTACCCTGATTGAAGAGTCCGATGCCTTGCAATGCCAAGCCGCACAACTCAGTGCTGAAGAGCTGAGCGAGCGCCTGCCGCAATTGCGCATTGGCCTGGTGCACGGGCGTTTAAAGGCGGATGAAAAGCAAGACATTATGGCGCGTTTTAAAAACGGCGAGCTGGATGTACTGGTCGCCACCACGGTTATCGAAGTGGGCGTTGATGTGCCCAACGCCAGCCTGATCATCATAGAAAACCCGGAACGTTTAGGCTTGGCACAACTGCATCAGCTGCGTGGTCGGGTCGGCCGCGGTGCCGCCGCCTCTCATTGTTTGCTGCTCTATCATGCGCCCCTGTCTCACACGGCGCAACAACGCCTAGGAGTGCTGCGTGATAGCAACGACGGTTTTGTGATTGCCGAGCGCGACCTTGAAATTCGTGGCCCCGGGGAGGTGTTGGGCACCAAGCAAACCGGCATGACCGACTTTAAAATTGCCGATTTAGAGCGCGATAAGGCCCTCATTGGGCAATTACGTCCCCTGGCCAAGCGCCTGCTGCATGAGCACCCGCAAGCCGCCATGGCATTAAGCCAGCGTTGGCTCGCCGGCCGTTCCAGCTACGCCCAGGCATAAAAAAGCCCCGGCAACCAAGGTTGTCGGGGCTTATCAATTTTTAAGTCCGGCTTAGAACTTGTATTCGATACCTAGGCCTAGGTAATCTTCATCGTTTTCCGCCGCATCGTCTTCAAACTTAGTGTAGAAGCCGAATAGCTTAGTGTTTTTGTTGAACTTGTAGTCCACACCCGCAGTGATACCATTGCGATCTAGACCATCGAAGTCCATCGTTTGGTACTGAGCTTTAAGCACAGTTTTATCGATTGCGTAAGACGCGCTAACTAGGAAACCATCCGCGTCTTCACCGCCTTCGGCTGGCTCTTGAGTCTGGTACATAGCACCTAGTTTAAAGCCAGCTAGCTTAGTTTGTACCGTAGCACGAACAATGTCGTAGCCTTTAACGTCGCTGTCGGCAGCAACAGAGGCAAACAACTTGGTTTCTTTAAGACCTTGGTCACCGTATGTAAGGGCTACAGAGTAACCGTCATCGGCATCAACATCGTCTTCAGCGATGTAGCTGGCGATTAGCTTAACGCCACCATAGCTGTTTGAAGTATAAGTAACTGAGTTACCTAGACGGTTTTCACCTTTAAAGATGTTTTTGATATCGGCTTCAAGGTCGCTGAACAGGTCAACTTTACCTTGAGATTGCTTAAGCGCCGTGTCGTTACGACCAACAACTACCTGACCGAAGTTACCTTTTAAACCAACATATTGGTTACGAGCAGTAATGTTGTCATCGTCGCCTTTAGAGTCGGCGTCAGAAACATCTACCTGAAATTCAAACTTATAAACTACATCTAGGCCATCGCTTAGGTTTTCAGTACCTTTGAAGCCTAGGCGTGACGCATTACTTTTGATTTCAGTGAATGAACCTTCACCTTCGTCAGAAGACTGCATTGTTACATTGGCTTTACCGTAGATATTTACGTCGGCAAGCGCGTTGAATGATAGACCAGATAGTACCGCTACTACTAAAGCAGAAGGAGCAAATCGCATAGTTGTTTCCTCAATTAAAAAATCGCAACAAGTGTTTCAATGCGTGCAGTCTGCCAGCGGTAAATTACAAAAATATGACAGATGCAACTTAATGTTCAATAAACCGTCACCGGTATGAAACCAAAGCGTCATGCTTTTGTCTTAAATCACTTTTTTAGGTGACTTCTTCGCCCAGCAATTGTAGTTGCAACTGCAATTTTTCAATCAGATCTTTTTGTTCATTATCTTTATGGAAGGCAACGAAAATATCCCGTGAGGTTTGCGGTACCCCCTCTACTAAAAATAACTCGCCAGAGTCCAGATACTGCTGCGCCTGCACCCGGGGCACAAAGGCACTACCGCCACAACGCAGTATTAGCTCCAGGGCGATACGCCCGGTACTGGTACGAAAATAGGGCGGTGCCGAGTTAGCAAAGTTGCGGGCATGCCATAGGGAAAAGGCCGTACCCCAATCAACAAACACATACTGGTTATTGAAAAACGTCTCGGCGGTGGCGTCCGGATAGCTCGACAGCGGAATAATATCCAGAGTGCAAATGGGCTCCACCACCAATTCATCAACCTTAGGCAGATCAAACAATACAGCCAGATCCAAGGTACGTTCCAGCAGTAGTCGCGTGCTTTCCTGTTGGTTTTTCACCTCAGCCACCAGGGAGATCCCCGGCATGGCCGAGACCACATGGGCTATACCGAATTGCAAAAACGCATCCCAGATATTAGCGGTGCCACTGAGCGCCAATTGACGGCGCATATTATCGGCCAGGGCCACATCCAGCTTTGCCCGCTGCACCCCAGTGACAATCAATTTGGCATGGGGCAATAGGCGCTCCCCAGGCGGTGTCAGCTGAATATTATTACGCTGGCGTAAGAACAAGTTGACCCCTAGGCTTTGTTCCAGTTGGCGAATACGAAAGCTAACCGCAGATTGGGTAATGTAGAGATTTTCCGCGGCCCGGCCAAAATGGCGGGTGCGCGCTACTTCGATAAAGGTTTTAAGTAAATCGATATCCACTCGTTTTTATCCTCACGATAAAAATTTTTTGTTTAATAAAACCAAGCTTCTGTACCATACTCCAGCCGAAATCTCTTGTAAAAAGGAGTCTGCTATGACGGCCAATCAACTTGTCGAGTTACGCAAAGCGTTTCCATGTGATCATAAATTTTATAACGACGAAAAGTTTCCTCGTGGCTTTAGTCGCAGTGGTAACTTCACCTTGCTCGAGTCAGAAATCCTCGAACAGCATGGTCGTTTATTAAAAGCGTTGCAAGAAAAAACCGTAGAACCCAGCAACGACACCCAAGCACACTTCGTCGCGGCCACGACTGGGTTATCGACCCCAATCAACCCGATTGAAAATGCCTGGATTAAATACCTTAAACTCACCACCAGCAAGGCCAGATTCTTTACCTTGTTTGGTCGCAAGCGCAGCTACGACGCGCCTGAAGTGGAAGTTGAAACCGATGCAGATGACCTGGATTAATTCCAGGTTTTTTTTGCTCGGAATTTACACTTGAGAGCGGGTTTGTCTGCTAAGGCAGTGCTTGCTCTCGCCCACACTGCCTGGAACACAACTAAACTGCTGGCATTTATACGGCCAGGCGACGGCGGCCAAAGCGCCAAGAATCATAGCTAAAGATAACCAGCGCCACCCAGATACAGGCAAAGGTGATCATCCTCTGTACATCGAATACTTCGCCATAAAACAACACCGCCAGCATAAACATCAGGCTCGGACCTATATATTGGAAAAAGCCTATGGTGGTGTATTGCAAGCGCTTAGCGGCGGCGGTAAAGCACAATAAAGGCAAGGTGGTTACCACACCGGCACTGATCAACAGCAGATTAAGCTGCCAGCTGTTGCTGGTCAGATCCGAGCTTGCGGTGGGGGTCATTAAATACCAATAAATCAGTGCCGCCGGCAATAAAATCAGTGCTTCTAATAACAAACCGGGTAAGGACTCCACCGGCATTTTCTTACGGATCAAACCATAAATAGCAAAAGAGCCGGCCAAGGCAAAGGCCACCACGGGGAAGGAGCCGAAACTCAGCACCTGGATCAGCACCCCGGTGACCGCCAGGGCCACGGCGGCTAATTGCCAGCGGCGCAAGCGTTCACCTAAAAAGGTCACCCCAAGTAACACATTGAGTAGAGGATTAATGTAGTAGCCCAGACTGGCATCGAGCATATGATCATTATTCACCGCCCAAATAAACAGCCACCAGTTGAAACCCAATAAAGACGCACTCAGCAACAACATACTCAGGTATTTGGGCTTAGCTATAATGGCCTGCACCTTATGCCATTGCTTTGCCAGCGCGACGATCACCAGCAGAAATAACACTGACCAAATGATGCGGTGCACTAGGATTTCCAGCGCCGGCACCTGCAGCAGTTGCTTAAAGTAAACCGGGGCGAAACCCCACATAACAAAGGCTAATGCGGCAAAGAGCATGCCCTTTTTTTGCTCTGGATGGGACGACATAAGGGAACCATACTGACTAAAAAGCGTATTTTACGCGCGCACTTGGCGCAGAGCCAGCACTATCCGACTAAATAAGTACCTGTGCCATAAGCTATTTGCACTCCCAGTTCATTATGCAGCTCCATACGGCACACGCACACCTTATTACCGGAGCGGATCAACACGGCACTGGCGCTAAAACGCTCGCCCTTGCCGGGGCGTAAATAGTCGCTGCGCAAGTCTATGGTGCCTAAGGTAGCCAACCTGCTTTTCAAACTGGTCAGCGGCTCTCCATCGAGCTTATCCACCACGGAAGCCGCCGCCAAAATTCCCCCTACCGTATCTAACAAAGAGGAGATCACCCCACCGTGTAAAATTCGTTGCTGGGGGTTGCCGATTAAATCATCCCGCCAGGGCATATGAATGCGCGCCGACTCGCCATCGAGATGAGTTATCTCTATACCCAACAACTGACTAAAGGGCATTTGCACAAAAAGCTGGGCTAACTGCTCATAGGCAAAGGATTTATCCATGGCATTCTCTAACTTGATAAAACTGGTAAGATGAGTTCATCCTAGCGCGAGATTAGTTTTTAAGCAAAGTTCTCGCCTTTAATGCTGCGGCTACAGACAAGGTCAATAAAAGACTCTAAAATAGCCCGCTATGAGCACTGTATCCGCATTATTCAACGAGCCAACACCAGAGCAAATACTGCAACAGGTCTTTGGTTATAGCCAGTTTCGCGACGGTCAACAGCAGGTGATAAACGCCGTGCTGGCGGCCCAGGACGCGCTCGTTTTGATGCCTACCGGCGGTGGCAAATCCCTTTGTTATCAAGTGCCGGCCATGTTATTGCCCGGGCTCACTCTGGTGATTTCCCCCTTGATTTCACTGATGCAGGATCAGGTCACTCAGCTTAATGCCCAAGGCGTTAAGGCCGCCTTTATTAATAACTCTCTGAGTCGTGAAGAGCAGCAACTGGTTTATCAGCAGCTCCATGATGGCGAGCTAAAGCTCTTGTATGTGGCCCCGGAAAAGGCGCTGCAATATGAGTTCCTCGAGCGCCTGAGTTATTTGCATTTAAGTTTAATTGCCGTCGATGAGGCTCACTGCGTTTCTCATTGGGGGCACGATTTCCGCCCCCATTATTTCCGTTTAAGCGAGTTAAAGCAGCGCTTTGCCCAGGTGCCCATGATGGCACTGACGGCCACCGCCGACAGCGCCACACGCGTGGACATAGTCAATCAGCTTGGGCTGATCTCCCCCTATATCCATATCGGTAGTTTCGACCGGCCCAATATTCGCTACACCCTGGAAGAAAAATTTAAGCCCTTTGCCCAGTTGCTGCGTTATCTGCGCACCCAAAGCGGACAGAGCGGCATCATCTATTGCACCAGCCGCAAACGAGTCGATGACCTGGCACAAAAGCTGAGCGAGTCCGGACTCAACGTCGCCGGCTACCACGCGGGCATGAGCAACGAGTCCCGCCATTTTGTCCATAACGCCTTTGCCAAGGATGATATTCAAATCGTGGTCGCCACGGTTGCCTTCGGCATGGGCATCAATAAACTCAATGTGCGCTTTGTGGTGCATTACGATATCCCCAAAAATATCGAGTCTTACTACCAGGAAACCGGCCGTGCCGGGCGTGACGGGTTGGCCGCCGAGGCCATTATGTATTTCGATCCTGCCGATGTGCCCAGGGTAAGACGCTTTTTTGAAGATATCGAAGACGAACAAAGACGCCGGGTTGAAGAGCAGCGCTTTAATGCCATGGCCAGCTTTGCCCAAGCACAAACCTGCCGCCGGCAAATCCTGCTTAACTACTTTAGTGAATATCAGCGCGAAGCCTGTGGCAACTGCGATATTTGCCTTAACCCGCCGCAACGTTTTGATGGCACCTTAGTAGCGCAGCAGGCGCTTTCTTGTGTCTATCGGGCCGGTCAGAGATTTGGTTTGGGTTATATCGTTGAATTACTGCGCGGCGCCAATACCCAGCGTATTCGCGATTTAAACCACCATACCCTGAGCACCTATGGCATAGGCAAGGATCACAGCAGCGAATACTGGCTCAGTATCCTGCGCCAACTGGTGCATCAGGGCTTGCTGCATCAGGATATCAGCCAGGGCTCGATATTATGCCTGACCGAGGCGGCGCGACCGGTACTCAAGGGCGAGTACCAACTGCAACTGGCCGAGCCACGGCTGCAGGCCCAGCACGTATCTCAGGATAAGCTGGCACAGTTTAACTACGACAAGAAGCTTTTCGCCAAATTGCGCGCCTTGCGTAAACAACTTGCCGACGAAGACGATGTGCCGCCCTATGTGGTCTTTACCGATAAGACATTGGCGGAGATGGCACAATCTATGCCCACCAATGACACAGAGTTTTTAAAGGTTTCCGGAGTCGGCTTTAGCAAGTTAACTAAATATGGTGGCGCCTTTATGACACTGATCCGCAATTACTTATCGGCGGAATAATCCGCTTGTTGAGCCCCGTCAGCATAGGGCTGACCATAAAACCTGGCCAGTTTATCAATTTGCTGCTCGGTTAAGGATGCGGCAATGGCCGACATCAGGGCATGACGGCGCTTACGCGCACGGTAATCGAGTAACTGCTGGCGCAAATAGGCAACATGTTGGCCTTTTAAATGCGGCGTGTTGGCACTGCGGGCAATACCATCAAGACCGTGACAGCTCTGACAGCGAGCCGCCAAAGGCTCGGCATTAACTTCAAAAGCCAGCAATAAAATCAAGATGAAGTAACTATATTTCATATACATAGAGAGTAAAAAAGTGACCACTCTAAGTCTAGACCGAGATCATCAGGTAATCATCATTAACCCAGATATCATGCCAGAAGCGGATGAGTTCGACTTTTGGGGCCATATTTTTCTGCATCAGGATGAAATTAGCATCGGCGAATTTTCCCAGGGCGCCGACCGCCATATGCTGCGCTTTCATTACCGCAATTGCCCTTTTGAGCTGCACTTTGAGTATTATGGCGATAATCTGTGGATCGCTGCCAGTGGCGCACAGTCCGAGCTACTTCTGGAAAATTTAACGGATTATTTGAGCGCAAGTTAACGCTTTGTGCAGTAGACTGAAATGACGGAAGCTAAAAAAATAGTGAGTTAGATGAAACGGCTGGCGGTGATTTTAGGGATCTTAGTGGCGGCGCAAGGACAGGCTCTGGCACAGTGTAAAAGTGAACATTTAGCACCCGATTCAGAGCAATTGCTATCGCGACAACTTGCAGATAAACAGCCATTACCCGATGCCGATGGCAAACGCCAAATCGGCAGCATTCGCTTTATCCAAAACAATATCTTCGATACCAAGCTGCCAAGCGAAGACAATTGGCTGTTTCACCTAGCCAACAAGATGCACATTATGACCGAGCCGCAGGTGTTGAAAAACATTCTGCTGTTCAGTGAAGGCGACCTCTATACTCCCGAACTATTGCGTGAATCCGAGCGTCTGCTGCGCCAACAAGGCTATTTATACGACGCTCAGATCAGCGCTACCGAACGCTGTGAAAAATATGTGGATGTGGTGATCACCACCCGCGAGCTTTGGACTCTGCTGCCGGAGATCAGCTTCAGCCGCAGCGGCGGCGAAAACCGCTCCACCTTTGGGTTTCGCGACAGCAACTTTTTAGGCTGGGGTAAACGCCTGTCTTTGGTGCGCACCAATGATGATGAACGCAGCGGCTACGAATTTACCTATGCCGACCCCAATATTTTCGGCAGCCGTTACCAGGGCCGCCTCGAATATGCCGATAACAGCGACGGCGAACGCCATTGGCTGGCCCTGAGTTATCCCTTCTATTCATTAGATACTCCTTACAGCTACGGCTTTGCCAACGGCAGCAATAAACGCGATGAAAAGCTCTACGACAAGGGCGAAACGATCAGCGAATTTTCTCAGGAAACCAGTAGCAGCGAGGTGTTTTTTGGCCTCTCGCGACGCCCGGCAGAGCACTGGACTCAGCGCATACGTTTTGGCTACCGTTACCATAAAGAGCGCTTTTACGAGCTTGCCCAAACCTATGTGCCCATCGCCACGGAGCGCACACTTTCTTACCCCTATATCGACATTAGCTGGTTCGAAGATGACTTTGTTAAGGTGCATAATATCGACACCATAAGCCGCACCGAAGACTTGAATCTGGGTTGGCAGATCCATACCCAATTCGGCTACTCGCCCAGCACCTTCAGCGACGATGCCAGTCGTTATGTACTTAAACTCAATGTGCGCCGCAGCCACTATATCAGCCAGCAAAGCTTATGGCGCTGGTCGCTCGGCCTTGATGGCACCATCCGCGAGCGAGATTTTGATGCCGAGAACCTCTTCTTCGGCGCTCAGGCCGAATACCTCTTTAACAGTGACGATGCTCAGTCCTGGTATGTGAAGGCGCAGGTGGATGCCGCCGAAGGACTGACCGCGGATCAACAACTTGCCCTTGGCGGAGAAACCGGCCTGCGTGGCTATCCGCATCATTATGATCTCGGTGACCGGCGCGCCCTTTTTAGTGTTGAAAAACGCTATTACTGGCAATATAACCTTTGGCAGTTATTTAGCGTTGGTGGCGCCCTCTTTTACGATGCCGGTCAGGCCTGGTTTCATGACAATCAGGAAAACCCCATTTTCGCCATAATTTTGGCTTCGGCTTACGCCTGGCTCCGAGCCGTGCTAATGCCGGCGCGGTGATCCACCTGGATGTCGCCCGCCCCATCAACCGCAGCGACGATGTCGACCCGCTGCAGTGGCTGGTGAGTGTGAAAAAAACCTTCTAACACACTTTGTTGCTTCAATATTCCATGCTATATAGCTGCTTTTAATGCTTCCTTTATTTTGTAGGAAAAAACGGTGTCGCTACTGGAATTAGTCAGCCAAAACTATAAATGGATTATCACCTTGGGAGTGCTATTGCTCTTCCCTCTGCTGGTGCGCTTACAGCAAAAAATATTCGATGGAGCCATTAAGGGGCGCGTCGACCCACACCGCAAACAACGGGCGCAATTGCTGCTTAAGGTATTACTGGCCATAGTGCTGAGCTGTGTGCTGCTGGTGTTTTGGGGCATAGAACTGCGCGGCCTGCTGGTGTTGGGTTCAAGCCTGTTTGCCATGCTTGGCGTGGCCCTGTTTGCCGGCTGGTCACTGCTTTCCAACCTGACCTCATTCTTATTGATGTTTGCACAAAACGACTACCGCATCGGCTACTGGGTCAAGGTGATCGATGGCGCCAATTTTGTCGAGGGGCGTATTGTTGAAATGGGGCTGATGAATGTGGTGCTTGAGCATGTCGATGGTCATAGGGTGCTCTACCCCAACAACCTCTTTGTTACCCGTCCGGTGATGGTGCTCAACAAGGCTCCACTCAAAGCCAAGCCGATACGCAAAATACTTGGCCCGAAAAAATAAAAAATAAGCGCCTAAAGGCGCTTATTTTTATCAGTTATTGAGCTCGGCTGTTTTCAGCTCATCTTCCATATCGCTGATCTCATCGATAAACGTTTCCAATTGCTGCTCAACAATGGCGTTAGCATGGGCAAAATAAGCCAGATGGAATACCGCATCGCCCTCATTGACCAGCGGCAAGGTTTGCTGACCAATCACAATCCCACTGCGCGGTGCAACCACGGCGCACTCGGTATCACCAAGCGGGCTGTTGATATAGGCCAAAACCTGACCCTGACGCACCCGCTCACCGAGCGATACCTGAGCACGAATAATGCCGTCGGTTTCGGCACGGATCCAACTGGTGGCCGAGGCAATCACAGGCTCCGCCTGTTTACGTACCCGCTTGCCGCGCATCATACGCAGCTTACGCATGACGTTTTCCACCCCTTGCACGCCAGCGGCAATAGCAATAGGGTCAAAGCGCAGCGCCTCACCGGCTTCATAGGTGATCACTGGAATACCACGGGCCGCCGCTTCGGAGCGCAGTGAACCGTTGCGCAAGGAGGCATTGATCACCGCCGGAGTACCAAAAGCATTGGCTATTTTAGCGGTTTCATCATTGCTCAAGTCGGCACGAATTTGCGGTAAATTAGTGCGGTGCAGAGCACCTGTGTGCAAATCAATAATATGACTGCAGTGCACCGCCACCTCGTTAAAAAAGGTGTTGGCCATGCGCCCGGCCACAGAGCCACGAATCGAGCCGGGGAAACTGCGGTTTAAATCACGACGATCAGGTAAATAGCGCGACTTGTGAATAAAGCCGAACACATTAACTACGGGCACGGCAATCAAGGTGCCACGCAGCTTGGCGACATCCACCTTGGCCAGGGTTTGCCGCACTATTTCCACCCCGTTAAGCTCATCGCCATGAATGGCGGCACAAATTAACAAGGTCGGCCCAGGCTCAACGCCGTTGACCACTTCTAAATTAATGGTCAGGGGTGAGTGGGTGTACAACTTGGCCGCTTCGAGTTCAAAGACGCGGCGCTCTCCGGGAGCAACCTGCTCCCCTAATAAAGTAAATGGCGGATTTTTCTTAGCCCTTGCCACGGGTTCTAGTCCTCTTTGCTTTCGCGTTCTTTTCAATAAATTGAATGATCATGCTGGCAATGTCTTTACCTGTCGCCACTTCAATACCTTCTAAGCCAGGTGAAGAGTTTACTTCCATCACCAAGGGGCCGCGCTCCGAGCGTAGCAGGTCAACACCGGCCACATTCAAGCCCATGGCCTTGGCCGCCGCCACCGCGGTTTTACGCTCTTCCGGAGTAATGCGAACCAGGCTGGCACTGCCGCCGCGGTGCAGGTTAGAGCGGAATTCACCCTCTTGGGCCTGACGCTTCATCGCCGCAATAACGCGATCGCCAATAACGAAACAACGAATATCTGCGCCGCCGGCTTCTTTAATGTATTCCTGTACCATGATGTTGGCTTTAAGACCCATAAAGGCCTCAATTACGCTTTCCGCCGCCTTGCGCGTTTCCGCAAGTACCACGCCAATACCCTGGGTGCCTTCAAGCAGCTTGATCACCACGGGTGCGCCGCCAACCATTTCCAATAAGTCTTTTACGTCATCGGGTTTTGATGCAAACCCGGTTACCGGCATACCGATCCCTTTGCGCGACAATAATTGCAAAGAGCGCAGCTTATCGCGCGAGCGAGAAATGGCGACCGATTCATTAACCGGATACACGCCCATCATTTCAAACTGGCGTAATACCGAGCAACCATAAAAGGTTACCGAGGCGCCGATACGCGGAATAATGGCGTTAAAACCTTCAAGTTTTTCACCCTTGAAGTGAATTTCCGGCTCCTGTGAATTGATGTTCATATAACAACGCAGCGCATCCAACACTTGCACCTCATGACCACGCTTTTCAGCCGCTTCAATAAGGCGGCGAGTGGAGTAGAGGTTTTTGTTGCGCGATAAAATACCAATTTTCATAGTTATCCTTATAACTTTGTTTGGTGTGAGAGCTCTGGGTCAACCACAATGCGGCCCACCATGGCGGTGCGCCCTAGCAACATACGAAACTTCATGGTGTCGCGGTTGGTCAGTGTTGCTTCCATAGGCCATTGTTGGCCATCAATACTCAATAAAGTTTCAATCACATAACGCATTTCGCTATGGCCGCCAGAATCGGTGACGGTACGCTCATCCTTTACTTTAGCTTGGCACTGAATTTCGGTTTCGACATCCTCTTGATTGGGATGCACCCAAAAACGCACCCACTTTTCGCCATCCTGCATATAAGGTTCAACCTTAAATGCGTGAATACAAGAGGTGCGAGCACCGGTATCTACTTTAGCTTTGATCTGTTCGATCCCTAACTCGGGCAACGCAACCCACTCGCGCCAACCTACTAATATTCTGTTTTCCATAATGGCTACCGGTTCAGTGCTCCGACTAGGAGCAAGTTGTTAAAGATCCGCTTTATACGGTAATTCACTTCAATTGACAGTGAAATTATTTACTCGCGTCGATTAATATAATTGATTGACCTATATAAACTTGTAGTCAAGGATAGAAGAAAATAGCAACAACAAAAAGCGAATTTCCCCATGAGTGCATTAATCCATGCCTTAGTACTCGACGGCCAAGGCGGCGTTAGCAAAGAACTGACCAATATAGACCAAGTCAGCGCCTGGCAACGTAGCGACGGATTACTGTGGCTGCATCTCGACTATTGCTTTGATGAAGCCAAAGACTACCTTAACTGCATTAATTTAAGTGATTTTGCCTATCAATCATTACTGGCCGATGAAACCCGCCCGCGCATGGTAGCCGACGACCAGGGTACCCTGATGTTTTTGCGCGGCGTTAACCTGAACCCGGCACAAACTCCGGACGATATGGTGTCTATTCGGCTTTATGTCAGCGAGCAGGTGATTGTCTCCACCCGCCACCGTCGCCTGCTTTCGGTCAGCGCCCTGGCGGATTCGTTGCGTGCCGGCCAGGGACCCAAGGACGCCTCTTCGCTTATTTGCCAACTGAGCGAAAACCTGACTTCACGGATGCAGGACGTTATCGACGAACTTGAAGACAAGCTCGACCAGTTTGAGGAGCAGGTAGATGGCAGCAACAAGCCCCATGATCATAATGCACTCTCCCAGGTGCGCAGACAGACCATAGGCTTAAAGCGCTATATTCGCCCGCAAAAAGACGCCCTGCGCGCCCTGCTAACGCAGCAGCCAAGCTGGCTCCAAGACGAGGATTGCTCGCGCCTCAGCGAAACCATTAACCATCTGGTGCGCTATTTAGAAGAGCTGGATATGAATATTGAGCGCGCACAAATTATTCAACAAGAGGTTTCCAGTTTGGTTTCCGATCAGTTAAATAAGCGCATGTATGTGATGTCAGTGGTGGCGGCGCTGTTCTTGCCCTTGGGCTTTTTGACCGGCCTGCTGGGGGTCAATATCGGCGGCATACCGGGCACAGAGTCCGATGCGGCTTTTGCCATTTTCGTCATTGCTCTGGTCGCCCTGACCGCCTTGATTGCCGTTTATTTTAAGCTAAAGAAATGGCTTTGATCTGATCAAGACGCACACTTTCGTGGTTGCTAAAGTGCAGCCACTCGCCCTGGCCGCTGATAATTCCTACGTCTTCGGCCTGAGCACAAAACTGCTCACCGCTGCGCAAAGTTACCGCCACCTTATTATGACGCATGCAAAAAATCTCGATCAGGTCATGCTGCTCGCAGGAAATTGGCGTATAGCTCATAGCCTTCCCCTCCCATTAATCAAATAACTCATCTCTATATAGCCTACCCCCCCTGCTTTTGACAGCCCGACCTTGGCGGCGACAAGAAAAAGGGGCTCATTGAGCCCCAGACTATTGCTGTTCGTTTATTAAAAACGGTAGGTGATATTACCGTAGATAAAGCGCCCATCCAGGCTGTACGGGGAAAAAGGCGTATACGGGAAGATCTGATTAAAATCAGACTGGCCGACATTATCCACCGTGGCCTGCGGATATTGGTCGAACAGGTTATTGGCGCCTAAAGCCAGCTTCCAACTGGCATCAGGGTGATAAGCTACTTCCAGGTCGGTCAGCCATTTCGCATCCAGATATTCGTCGCGCTCCGGCTGTGAGGAAATATCCGCTACCTCACCGTAGCGAGTGAGGCGTAAAGTGGTTTGCCACTGGCCCAGGTTCCAAATCGCTGCCAGGTTTAATTTGCTGTCCGGGGTGCCCTCTTCAAAGCGGCCGATTTCACGGCGGGCAAACAGCTGATAACTCTCGCCCAGTGAGTCCAGCTCTTGCGGATTGTCTTTAACGGATGTGACTTCGGTGTCGTTAAAGTTCGCCGCCGCGCTTAAACGCATATCGCCCCAGCTTGCCAAATCAAGCTGATAAGTAGCGACTATATCCACGCCCTGGGTGCGCGAGTCTATGGCATTAGTGAAATAGCGCACGCTCTCAACATTGGCTTCGCCTGCGGCCGCTAGGATAGCAGCCACTTGGTCGCCTTCGAGGTTTTCCGAAAGCACGATGCGATCGTCGATATCGATGCGGTAGGCATCCAGGGTCAGGCTAAAGGCACCACGGTTATAGATAAAGCCGGCGGTGATATTGACCGACTCTTCAGCTTCCAAAGGCTCGGCGCCCAAGGCTTGTGCCGCGGCGGTATCGGCGGGGAACAAACCTATTTCAAACGGTTTGTTATTCTCCAGCACGGTAGAGATCTGGCGATATGAGCTTTGTGCCAAAGACGGTGCACGGAAACCGCTGCTGATGGCACCACGCAGGCTCAGGTTGTCACTAACGCTATAACGGCTTGCCAGTTTCGCGGTAAAGGTGCTGCCAAAGTCGCTGTAATCTTCCAAACGACCGGCCAAAACCATATTCCAATCATCGCTTAGATAGGTATCAAATTCCGCAAACAAGGCCATATTGTAGCGACTTTCATCGGTGACACTGGCAGGGCTAAAACCAGGCAGAACCTGAGCACCACCGGCTCCGAGCGGAGCACCATTGCTGTCAACAGCGGTAATGTAAGAGGCCTCTTCGCCTTGCTCGATTTTATAGCCTTCACGACGGTACTCGGCACCGATAGTGAAAAACACATCATCATTTAGACCCAAATCAAGCACGGTGCTGGCATCGGCGTTAACCAACCATTGGTCATACACCAGGGCGCCGTTATCGAACTCACGCGGGCTATTAATACCCAGCGAGGTATTAAGGCTATTGCTGACGCCGAAGGCAAAGTCGTTGCGACCATAGTTGCTGCTGATATCCCAGCTCCAGTCGCCGCTTTCCCCTTCCAGCCCAAGGGCCAGGGCATAGTCTTTCACCTGGGTATCGATTTGTGGCAAGAAACCATCGGGGTAAAGCTCAGTCACATTGCGGTTATCCTTGGCGCGGCGATAAAATCCGCCCGAGTTACCCTCACGCTCCGAGTAGCTGCCAAAGGCATATAAGCTGTAGCCCTGGTCTAACTCATAGCCGCTATTGATAAACAAAGCGACATCTTCAAGCGCTGCCTTGCCGAAGCGGTGGTTATATCTGTCTATGGTAAATTCACGCGGGTCCAGACTGCCATCCTCAAGACGGGCATACTGCTCGCGGGGATCGAAACCAGAGCGCAGGGTCGGCTCATGGTCGCGGTACTCTAAGGCGATATTCACAAAGCCATCATCCCCTAAGGCCAAGCCGGTGTTGGCACTAAAGGTGCGATTGGTGCCATCGTTAATGCGGCGGTCGTCGCCGGTTGCAAAGGCCAGGTTGCCATTATTATCGGCGTAGGCACTTTCAAGCTGCGGCACACCAGCCATTTGCGTATCATATTCACCGTAGGTAGCGCTGATGCTGCCGCCTTCATCGGCGTCCTTCAACACCAGGTTGATCACCCCAGCTATGGCATAGCTGGGCCATATTGAGCGGCGGCGCCGTCGCGTAACACTTCAACACGCTTAATGGCGGCAACTGGGATCATATTCAAATCCACCGCGGTCGAGCCTCGGCCTACAACACCGCCCAGGCTTAATAAGGCCCCGGCATGACGACGCTTACCATTGACCAGTACCAGGGTATGATCCGGCGCCAAACCACGTAATACAGCGGGGCGGGCATGATCTGTACCATCGGATAAGGTGGCACTGGGGTAGTTAAAACTCGGCACCTGAGTGGCCAAAACCTGACTGATCTCCAACTGACCCGTGCTGGTCATATCATTACTGGTGATCACATCCACAGGCACTGTACTCTCGCCCAGGCTACGTAGGCTGCGGCGAGTACCAGTCACGGCAATCACTTCCATATCCTGCTCTGCCACATTGCCGTTTGGCGCCGTAGCAGCAAGGCTTGGCGCACTGCCCAATGCCGATGCGATAGCCAGGCTTAAAGCCAGCTTATTGGTTGTAAAAGTCATGAGAACCCCTCGAATACTGGAATGTGCTAGTAAAAAAGGGGGCAATCATACGTAGCCGTTTCGGTAACAGCAAATAGCAAAATAAGCTAACTTATTCACCTAAACAAGCACTTAATAACACCCTGTTTCAGACGTAAACAAAGCGCTAAAAAGGCGCTATAAACATGCAATAAAAAACAGTTTGAGTTTGTTTTTTGGGCAGTTTTAATACGCTTGACAGTTCAATATCTTGCGTCGTCATAGCCACAAGACCAGGAGTTAGCGCTAAGCAAATATCCGAGCAAGCACATACATAGGAACCAAGGTAAAAAATCAGAAGGTATAAAGACAAGTAATAATGGCGCTCTCGGCAGGGATCGAACCTGCAACTTGGCCTCCGGAGGGCCACGTGATATCCATTTCACCACGAGAGCTTTACCAATTCACTTAAATAGCTAATCATTCTAGCGGGCTAAATATCTGCTTACATACTTAACAGAATTGGCATTAGTCAGCACAGGGGATTGCGCCAACTGCGCCTATAGTAATGGCATCCCTTGGGAAATACCAGCCCTCGCGAATCGGATGGCGATAATTTATTCAGTAGCAAAGTTCCACCCGCCTGGTCCATAGGCGCAGGCTTCAGACTCAAATAGCTGGATTGCCCAGCTTGACTTCACCCCGCCGCCTTTTTGCTAAAAACCCACTGCCAAAAAGCGCGTGCAATAGCCACTATTGCCAATAAAACAACAAGTTAATTATGCAGAACAGGCTGGTTTTAAGCATTCTTATGCTCCTAGCCAGGTAAGCTACAAAAAAACAACAAAATAACCACAATATATTGACTATAAAAATCTATAATTTGAATTTTAATTCCATATAATTGCATTAAAATTCAAAATATCTTTATTTACGAGTTAAAAAGCCCGCTTACATGTTAGATGGCAAGATCCCCTTTTAACATGCAAGCCCTGCTTTTATAGCAATATCACGCAAAAAAATAGCGATTATTTTTGCACAAAAATGCACAAAACCCGGCAAATAAAGAATAAAAAGGCACGATAGCTGAATATTAATTTTCGTCCCTATTTTAGAGGGTTGTTTAATTATTGTTAACGTGCTTTTTATTAATGGCAAATTACATTGCTATATCAAGATCACAGGGTAATACAACATGGGTAAATTTAAGCCAACACTACTGGCTACGGCCATTGCCGGCTGCTTATGTGGCCACGCCAACGCCGAGCAAGCCAACAGCGAAATCAAACAAGAAAAGGCATTGGAAGTCATTCAAATTACCGCGACTCGTCGCAGCGGTTCGGCGCAAGAAGCGCCGCTTAACATCACCGCCATGGATGCCGATGTGATGAAAGATCAGAATATAGCCCAGCTCGAAGACGTGGCGCGCTGGGTACCAGGCCTGACCATTACCGATCAGGGCGGACGTGAAGGCTCGCCTATCATAGTGCGCGGCTTAAACACCAACTCGTCAGAGCGTGCCTCCGACAGCGGCACAGTGGCGACCTATTTGGGTGAAATCCCCCTTAATATCAATTTACGCCTCACCGATGTGGAGCGCGTCGAAGTCCTGATCGGCCCACAAGGCACACTTTACGGTGCCGGAACTTTGGGCGGCGCCATTCGTTATATGCTTAAGGCACCAGTGCTGGATATCACCGAAGGGCAAATTAGCGGCGACCTGTTTACCCTGTCACAAAGCGATGGCACCGGCGGCGAAGCGGGTTTTGTATTTAACACCCCTCTCATAGAGGATGAACTGGCTCTGCGCGCCAGCGTGAATTATTACCACAACCCGGGTTATATGGATTACAACTTCGTAGTGCGCGAGCCTGGCGTGTCTCTGCCCGACCCAGATTGGAACAATGCCGACGAGGTTAAGGCCAACCTTAAGCAGGTTGAAGATGCCAATGATGAAGACATCACCACGGCACGCCTGTCCTTACGTTGGGCTCCAAATGAAGTATTCGAGGGCACCCTGAACTACTTCTATCAAAAGCAGGAACACGGCGGCAACTCGATCACTCAATATGGCAGCATCAGCCCGGATAACCCCATTCACGATCTAGTCGGCAAATACGACTCTGCCTATCGTGTTGAAGAGCCCAATGAGCAAGAAGATGAATTGCTTAGTCTGGAGCTCAAAGCCGATTTGGGCTTTGCCGAGCTGGTTTCGGCCTCAGGCTGGTCTAGCTATGAGCAAGAAGGTCAGCGCGATCAGACCGATCTGCTTTACGATATCTGGACCGGCTACGCCAACTTCCCTGCCTTTGTCGATTACACCAAGGACACCAGTGAGCAAGACAGCTTTACCCAGGAGCTGCGCCTGGTATCCAGCCACGACGGCCCGTGGAACTGGATTGTTGGCGCTTACTACAACAAGTTTGAAAGCAAGTCGGACGACAGGGAATATGCTCCTGGCTTCGATAACTTCGACTATGGCAGCGATATTCCCAATATCGAACCGGACCTGGAATACATAGCTATTTTTGAGTCAGATACCACGGAAAAAGCCCTGTTTGGCGAAGTAGGTTATGCCTTTAACGATCAGTTCAACATCACCTTAGGCGCACGTTTTTACGAGTATGAAATCGACTCTAAATCAGGTTCGGCAACGCCCCTGTATGACGCCTGGGATGATGTTTTCTATGCCTCACGAGCGGATGTTGAGCTAGAGCCAAGCAGCGCCGAAGATGACGGCAGCCTGTTTAAGTTCAACGCCAACTACACCTTCGACAACGGCTTGGTCACCTACTTCACCATTAGTGAAGGCTTCCGCATCGGTGGCAGTAATGGCCTGGAGTCGTGCCCTGAGCAGCTACCGGAACAGCAAATCGTCTGTGCCCTGCCCAACGAAATGGCCTACAAGCCGGACACCACCACCAACTATGAGCTGGGCATTAAATCAACCTGGCTACGTAATAAGCTGCACTTCAATGCGGCGCTGTTTAGCGTTGACTGGGACGATGCGCAAATTCAGTCGACCACGGTCAATGGTCAGGAGATTATCACCACCAACGCCGGCTCGGCACGCTCTCAGGGTGTTGAGTTATCTACCCGCGCTATTTTGGGCGATAACTGGACCCTCTATGCGACCTACGCCTATGCCAAGGCCGAGCTGACTGAAGATGCGCCCATGTTGTTTGATGTATATGAGCCAGACCAGGCTTATTACGACGGCGCCGATGGCGACCGCCTACCGGGCTCGCCTGAGCATCAAGCATCTTTAGGGGTCAGCTATGAAAATGAAGTGTTTGGCGACAAGTTGTTAAACATCAACTATGGCCTGACCGCACAAAGCGATGTCTATACCAAGGTGGGCCTTAAGGCCGATGGCGAAGTGTTGCCAGGCTATGCTCTTAGCAACCTATCCGCGAAAATCTCCGGAGATATGTGGTCGGCTACCCTGTATGTGGACAACCTGTTCGACAAGTATGCCTTTACCTCGACTCGTCGTGATAAATCCTGGGCGGGCATGGCACGTTATGAAGACCAAAACCATGCCTTGCCAGAGTTGCAGCGGGTGTACGGTCACTACATCACCACGCCACGCACCATAGGCATGAAGTTTACCTATAACTTCGAGCTGTAATACACTAAGGGGCAACCAAGGTTGCCCCTTTTTTTTATTTATATGACCCATTCCACTTTGCGCCAACATATTCAACAACTGCTGCGCCAGCAAGCCTTGCCTCAAGCCCATGGTGAACTGGTAAAACGCTTGCAGCACAATCCAAAGGATCATCTTGCCTGGTCACTGATGGCCGAGGTAAACGCCCAAGCTGGTGACCTGACCAAAGCGGTTAAACTCCTGGATAAGGCGCTGGAGTTATCAAAACAACCGGAATATGTGCTTAGCCGAGGCAAGTTTTTATACCTGCTTGGGCGCAGCGGTGAATGCTTGCAAACTCTGCAAGCCCTGGACAAAGCGTCACTCACCGATGCCGGGCAACTGGATACCCTGGCTAACCTCTACTCTCGTCTCGGCGATTATCACAGCGCCCATATCTACCATCTGCGCGCTGCGGCCCGGGCACCGGATAACGCAGATATCCTGGTTAACGCCGCCATTAGCCACAATATTATGGCCGCTAACAACCAAGCCAAGGAACTCTTGCAAAGAGCGCTGCAGATCGCCCCCAATCACTATCGCGCTCATTATGCCCTGGCCGAGCAAAGCAGCACGGCCGAAGCGCAGGCGCATATAAAACAGCTCACCGCCCTGCTGGCACAAGAGCAAAATGCCATAGCCCGTCAACATCTGTTCCATGCCAAAGCCCTAGAGCATGAACAACTTGGGGAATATGACGAGGCCTTTATCGCCTTTTCAAACAGCAAGGAGGCGGTGGCTAGGAATATTCATTTTGATGCCGCTAAGCACAGCGCCTTTTGCCAGCAGTTGATCTCGACACCACCTCAGCTTATCTCGCAACGGGATAATGATGCTGAAGCCGTATTTGTAGCCGGCATGCCGCGCTCAGGCACCACCTTAGTAGCTCAGTTACTGTGCCAAAGTCCACACTTGGCGCCCTTAGGTGAGTTGCAGGATTTACCTCAGGCGGTAAAACGCATAAGCGGACAAAGTAGTACCGCCATTGTGACTCCCGAGGTCATAAGCCAAGCGAGCAAAGGTGATATGGCCGCCTTGGCACAGGATTATTTGAGCCGTTATACGGGCTTAAAGGGGGATACAGAGCGGGGCTGCGATAAACTGCCGTTTAACTTTTACTATATCGACTTTATCGTCCACGCCCTGCCAAAGGTGAAGATAGTGCTTATGCTGCGCGCCAAAGAAGACACTTGCATCGCCAACTTTCGCCAGGCCTATCAGGTACATAGCCCGTTTCACCATTATTCCTTTAAGCTTACCCACATCGCCACATTCTATGACGATTATGAGCGCTTAGCGCGGCACTTTGCCGCTAAGTATCCGAATAATGTGATTTTACAGAGCTATGAAGACTTGGTAAGCGAAGGTGAGCGGGCGCTGCGCCACTTATATGACTTTTGCCACTTGCCTTGGCAGAATGATTGCTTAGAGTTTTATACCAGGCCTGATGCCTGTGCCACCGCCAGTAAATTGCAAATTCGCCGCCCACTGAACAAGGCGTCCATTGATTTTTGGCGTCACTATCAAACACAATATGAAGCCTTAGTAGATACGCTTTAAGCCAGTAGCGTATCTAGGCTCAACTTAGCGTCGTCAATCCGGTGCTGCACCTGATGGCGTGCGTACCAAAAATAATTTAAGGCCGCCACCAGCTTTTGCATGGCCTTAAACTTTTGCCAATTCCCCTGCAGCTTCACAGTGCGAAAATAGTTGCTAAACAAACTCTGCTGCTGGCCCGCCGAGAGCTTAAAGCTCAGGGTCAACATGGCCAGATCGAAGTAGCGGTCACCATGCTGGGCATATTCAAAATCTATGCACTGCCATTGTCCACGGTGGCTGATAATGTTCTCTTTGATCAGGTCGTTATGACAGAAGCAGTAATCCTCACTTGTAGCCTGTGTCAAGGCTACCACCTCCTGTAACGCCTGAGCATAAGGGTGATAATAAGGTTCACTGGCATAACCGGCCAGCTCATCATGCAAATCCAGTGCTGCGCCACTGCTTGGCAAAGCGTGAATCTGCGTCAAGCGCAACAGGGCTTGCTCACCATCGAAATCTCTCGGCATCTGCCCTGGCGCATAAGCGAAAATGGCACAGCGATGACCCTTGTCCACATAAACAGGTGCCGGACACACACCCAGCTGCGCCAGGGTACGCTGGGCGTCGATGGCGGCATCGGGTACCTGCCTGCCATAGAGCTTTACCAGCCAGGTGCCCTGCTCGGTATCAACCCGATAATTCTCGTTGCTCACCCCTTGCGGCAAAAAGGTAATTTGCTCAATCACCGCATCGGCTTGAAATGCCGTGACCAAGGCATGGATACGACCCACCGACTCAGGCATAGGCCGGCACTCCTTGTTCCTTCTGCTGATATTGCTGGCGCCAACGCAGGTAGCCGGCAATCGCCATAAAGGTATAAAACACAAATAAAACCACGGTCGGATAATAGCCCTTGGCCAAATACAAGTAGATGGAAACGGCATCGATCACCACCCAATAAAGCCAGTTTTCCAACACTTTTTTTGCCACAAAGTAAGTGGTTAACACCGCAAAACAGGTGGTTAAACTGTCGAGATAGGCATAATCGGCACGCGTGTAATTATCCATTACATAGCCTATGCATACGGCGATAAGCGCGGTCGCAATAATCAGCCAGGCATGGGTGCTCAGGCGATAACTGACAATGCCCTGACTCTCGCTGCGCTCCTTGCCATAGCGCCATGCCCACCAGCCATAAATAGCCATACCCATATAATAAAAATGCAGCAGGGATTCCATCAACAAGGCGCCCTGCCAATACATCAGGGTGTAGATCAGGGTACTGAAAAAGGCCGCCGGCCAGCACCACAGGCTTTCGCGCATGGCCAACAATAAATAGGCCACGGAAAGCGCAACCGCCGCATATTCCCAGCCGGACATGGCGGCAAAGTCAGATAAGGTACTATTTAAGGCATCCATAAGGTGTTCCTAAAGGCGTTCCTAAGAGTTAGTCTTGAGGCGACAGATCGCCATGCAAAAACTTACAAACAAATATGGCCTTACCAAACTGCTCATAGGAGCGCTTGATCTCAGCGCTTAACACCGCCATCACGGTATCATAGTCGCCAAACACCTGAGTCGAGAGCGTATTGGTGATCACCTTAAGCTCTTTGTGTTCATTAAGACGGTCAATAAAGTCTTTAATAAAGGGGATATAGTCTTGATGAAGCGGGTACTTACTGATTTCAACGGTCAGTTTCATGGGCATGTCACTAGTAATAAAGAATGCCGCTATTGTAACCTGAACCCGAGCGTTGCCAAAATTTCGCCGTGACTTTTATCCTCCCCCACTGTTCGCAAGTTATCGCATGAGCTAGGTTCACTCATTCCAGGCAATAAAAAAGCCCCTAACTAGGGGCTTTTTTCCTTGCTGCGCTCAGGCAGCTAATTGGCAGAGAAACCTTGTTTAGCCGCGAACTCGACGTACGCCGAACAGGGCCAGCAGTGACATCAGCATAAAGATGCCGGTGCTACCGCCAGAAGATTTCTTAACTTCAGGCTCTGGAGTCACAGTTACAGGGTACTCACAGCTGCCGTCATCGGTATCTGCGCTACCATCGTAGTTGCTTGCTGTCGCATCAGTACAGCCATAGACTGGCTCTGGCTCTGGTTCTGGCTCTGGTTCTGGCTCAGGCTCTGGCTCTGGCTCAGGATACTGACAGCTACCATCATCGGTATTGGCATTTGCATCGTAGTTGGTTGCTGTCGCATCAGTACAACCATATTCGATGCCATCAGATGCAACGCTCAGCAGAAATGTCTGCGAAACGCTGTCGCTGGTGTTGGCCTTATCACGTACGGTTACCGTTACTTCTGTATCACCGTGGAAGTTCGCGTTCGGGACAAGGTTGAACGACATGCCATTGATTTCAGCGCTGATGTTATCGCCGCTCACCAGAAGTTCATTTGGTGATTGGTCAGCATCAAGTACCACTACTTCGATACCATCGATACGGCCGTTTTCTTCTACAGCCATATTCTCAAGGGCCGACATTTTCAGGTTGCCTTTGACCGCAATGGTATGAGTTAAGGTTTTCGCTTCGCTACCAAGCTCATAGGCTAAGGTGATCTCTTTATCGGTTCCCGCCGACTCTGGATTAACGGTCGCTTTGAAAGAGAATTCAACTTCACTTTGCTCAGGACCCACATAGTCGAAACAGATCACTAGGTCGTCTTTAAGCACCTTACCCAGGTCGTTGTAACCAATAACATTGTACAGTGAACCATCTTTAAAGCCGGCAGTAGACGAGTAAACACTGTCGCCGCCTTCGATCATGATCACACCCTCATCAACATTGGCGCCCAGGTTGTCATAGGCATAGATAACTTCAAACTTATCCTTGTGGTCATCGATACCGCTGCGCAGGATCACCTCGTAGTCATAGGTGTCACCTGTGTTCTTGTCGGTTACATTATCGAACTCCATAAACAACAGGTCACCTAGGTCAGGACGCTCTTCGGCATACTGTGATGCTATGGTTAGACCGGTAGGGTCGTAAGGGTCACGCTTGTTAGCGATTTCGAACGAACCACGCCAGAATGGCGCTAATGCTTCCATCAAGAAACCAGGACCACGGTGCTGGCTCATCATCCACCACAGCGGTGTAAACTGCATGGCACCGGTTGGGTGTAAACGCACTTCGTTGTTGTTAGCCTGATTGTAGACTTCAAACTTGGCGCCTTGCTTATAGAACAACCAGTCAATTGGTACATCAAAGTACACGTTAGAACCACCTTCATACCAAGGTGTGGTTGGCTGTAGACGGAACTCACCCTGAAGGTCGATGTAACCACCGGTAGAGAATTCGTCGATCATCGGCGTTTTACAGCTCGCATCGGTAATGTTGTTGGTCACTATGTAGTCACGCTTAACATTGCGGGTTGCCTGCTGTGTGCCTGCGATGGTCAGCTTGTTGCCTTCAACCTTGATCATCTCGGCAACTTGCTCGTTGTTCGAGGTCATGGTTTCAGACCAAAGCTGCATACCCTCAGGAAGAGTCAACTCAAAGTTGTAGTCACGCTCTTGCGACTCGTAGTTCGCCTTCAGTTTCACGTTCACATCAAGCACATCCATAGCGCGAGCGGCATCTTGGCTCACATTTAGGGTCAGTGCTTCACTGTCGTGGTTAAAGTTCAAAGAGGTAAAGCCAAGCGTGCCTTCGGCACCCGGCGCGTTGCCCAGGGCAAAACCACCGTAGTAAACATCACCCATTTGTGACTCAGGCAGATCCCAGTTAATGGCGATTTCATAGTTGCCATTGCCTGTGTGCTGCTCTGGCGCAGACACATCAAAGCCACCATTGTATTCATTGCCGATTACCGCATAGTGCGTTTTGGTGCGATATTCATAATCACGCGGCGCAGCTAAAGCAGCAGTAGCAAACCAGTACTGACCTGGCTCAGGGTCAATAATGTTACAGTAGTTGTCTTCAACACTGCTTGATGAGTAACAGATCATTTCCGCATTAAGTGCCTTGATCAGTGCTTGCGGATCATCTGCAATCTCTTCATCGCTGACCATGAAAGAACCACTGTTGTTGGCATCGAAACCAAGGATCAGGTGCGCTTTCTTAGTCTGCCAGCGTGGCTCAGCAACATCAGCTAAGTTAGAAGTTTGCTCCGTAGAGGCAACCTTCACCATTAGACGCTTAGTACCTTCAGGAACGGTAATGGACTGAATGTCCCAACCACGTTCAACGCGATCCTTAGTCACATAAGGACCTACACCTATTACGTCCGCCTCTATCGTGGTTGGCTTCACCAAGCCATAATAGGTTGGCGTCAGCTGGCTGTAGCTGTCGGTGTTAACAACAATAGACTCAGAAGCCTTATTGCGGGCCATATCGATATCCACGGCCAGCGGCAACTCATCCAGGGTATTTTTAGCTACCAGGGTGAAGTGTGCATCCGGCGACTGGCCATCCACATTGTTAAACACTACCTTGCCGTTAAACCAGATGTCTTTATTTAGGACATTTTCCCATGGCGCATCCGGCTCATCTGGCTCTACCTTGTGCTCAATGATGTTTGGCAACTTCATGGTTACCATGACATCTTGAGTTTCACCGGCTTTCAATGTGAAGCTGCTTGGTGATACTTCCACTTCAACGCCTGCGCTTTGGTCTTCACCTTGCACGCCCCAGCCAAAGCCGCTGGCCTGCCATGAGCCATCTTTGGTGGCTTTAACGGTACGCATCCATGAACATTCAAGTTCACAGTCTTGATTAACCAAGGAAGGCAGATTTAACCATTCAACCAAACCGCCATTGCGCGGGTTCGCATCTTGGTAGTTTTCAATGGTCTCATCCATCACCAGACCGGCATTGGCTGCCTGCGCTACATCAATCGCGCCGCCACCGGCCATAAAGTTGTAGTAAGGGTCGATAATTGCGTAACCATTAAAGATTTTCACCTTATTGGCCGTCATCATCAAGGCCGACTGGATTTCTGCCGGTGTCCATGTTGGGTGCATCTGCATCAACAAGGTCATGGCGCCGGTTACATGCGGAGTCGCCATTGAGGTACCGCTCATAAAGGTCCAATCCGAAGCGGTCGGGTTGGCGGTAAATGGCTGGTCATCGGCATTGGCCGCATAAATATCAACGCCCGGTGCGGTTACATCCGGTACCAGGTTATTGATATAACGACTTGGACCCATAGAACTAAAGATAGCCAGTTCATTGCCCTTCTCAGGGTCAAACTCGTAGGTATTCACCGGCTCACCTATGGTGGCGATCGCTTCGCCTGCCGGATTGGCATTAACCCAGTTACGAATGGCAAAGCGGGCTTGAGAAGACAGGTGGATCCCCGGAATAACATAGTTATCGGCCACCACATTATCGCCATAATTGGTATTTTGCAGGATAAAACCACCGGCGCCACCGGCCGCCACGTTTTCGGCCTTTGCCACACGGGCGATATCGCCGCGCTCACAAACAACGATTTGATCTGAGGTAAAGGTACCCGCAGGGAAAGGTACATTACAGCTGGCCGCTGTATAGGCATCGTCCGGGTTTGGATCTGCAAAGTTTTCCGCTAATACTACAGGACCTGTGATACTGCCCGAGTAGCTCTTACCCGCATACTCGCCGCTAAAAGGAGCGCGAACACCCTGGAAGTTGTTGATAACCTTGTCACCCAATGACATAACACGGTCATGAGTTGAGGCACCTACTGTGGTTACCCAAGGAGAGGTATGATCCGCAGACATGTAATAAGGGCCCGAGTTACCTGCAGCTGCGGCAACCGAGATACCCGCCTTACGCGCGCTTAAGAAGGCCAATTCCATGGGATCTTCCCAAGGGAAGGACTCACCGCCACCGATTGAGAAGTTAATGGTGTCTACACCATCGGCAATGGCATCTTCAAAGGCAGATAGAATCGCGGATTCTGGACAGCCGGCATAGGGGTCACCAGAACCACCCGGCCAACATACCTGATAAGAGATGATATGGGCACGAGGCGCAACACCGCTGGTCTTTTCAAACGTAAAAGGCAGGTCGATACCATCGCTGGTCACTGAACCGTCTACGGTTTGCAATGGCGTATCCACTAGCTCATTACCCGCTGTGGTGCTGGCGGTGTGAGAGCCGTGGCCATTGTAGTCTTCGCCGTTTTCTGGACGACGATTTTTAGAACCAAAAATATAATCGCTGTTGGCTACTGTGACCTCAGGGTAAGAGCGCACACCGATCAGCTTATCGTTACACAACTCTGGTGATTCAACACAGTCACCGATGAAGTTACCGGCACCAAATGGGTTGGTCTTAGCATATTCTTCGTCACTAGCGAAGGCGATGTGGTCGGTATTGATGCCGGTATCAATAATACCCACAACCATGCCTTCACCCTTAACGCTGAGTGATGAGGCCGGAACCTGTCCCTGCCAGAGTTTATCGGCACCGATAAATTCTGGGCCACGATCGGTACGCAGCTCGAAAATACGGTTTTCGGTAATACGCTTAACGCCGCTTTGCTTGGCCAGGACCATGGCATCTTCTTGCGTCATATTGACTATCATGGCGTTGTTAGCCAGCGTCAATTGCTGCTTCATTTCGATATTGGCGCCATGCGCTTGGGCGCGGCTAAGCACCTTGTTTTGCTGGTCTTGCAAATAACGACGGTAGCTTTTCACCTCAGGTGAACGCACGTTCAACGTTGAGCGACCCACCATGGTACGAGTGGTTGTCAGGGCCGTGGCCTCAAGACCTTGTATATCGCCTTGGTAGTTAACCACGGCATCGTTTTGTAGCTGTACTATGTAGGTACGCTTGCCGGTCACCCCTTCTTTAGGTGTGAAGACATTCTTAGGTGAATTATCCTGATAATGTCTATTAAGCTGACCCACAGAACCAAATAGGGTTTGCGCTTCTTTCGATTCTTTGTAATTTGCTAGGTCTTCAGCTGTGAATACCGGGGTGTAAAAAGAGCCCGCAGGCGCTTTTTCAAAGCCCGGCTGTGCGGACGCGGCTCCCCCGGCCACGTACATAGCGGTTAGCATCGCAATGGTACTTTTGCGCCCCAACCCCTTTATATTTCTATTCTTGTTGGACATGTTGTATTCCTTGATGAAAATTTTTCGCGCATATTGCGCTAGCGCAGTAGGGTACGTTGCGCCGAACAAAGAAAACAATATGTAAACAGGGTGCTAAAAGCGCTAAGAGTAAGTTACACCCAAACCGCTACTCTACATGCCTTACCATATAAGGCCTTAGAGCAAATGTACCAAAGTGTGCAATAAGGTAGCATTTTGTACTCATGCAGTTTATCGCAACAATAAATCAACTTTTGTAAGTATCAAGCTCACATTCTTAGGCGCAACTTTGGGGAATTATGATCAATTATGGCAATTGCTGCTTCGTTCATCCCAAGGCTAGCAAATCAGGGTATAGTGTTAACAAAATCACCTTGTTAGCCGTAAGTTAGCCCTAAGATGAAACGAATAGCCATTATTGAAGACGAAGCCGCGATCCGCGATAACTATGTAGAAATGCTGCAAGGGCAAGGCTATGAAGTGCAAGGTTTCGCCGACAGGCCCAGCGCCGAGCTAGCACTGAGCGAGCGTTTGCCGGATCTGGCCATAGTTGATATCGGCTTGGGCAACGAAATCGATGGCGGCTTTATGCTGTGCCAAAGCTTACGGGCCCGCTCACAAACCCTGCCAATTATTTTTCTGACCGCTCGCGACAGTGAAATAGATACCGTATGTGGGCTGCGTATGGGTGCCGATGATTATCTTACCAAGGACATCAGCATGGCTCATTTGGCGGCGCGTATCGCTGCGCTGTTTCGCCGCGTTGAAGCGCAAGGCTTACCAAGTGAACAAGAGGACACCCTGGTACAAGACAAGCTGGAGCTGAACCTAAAACGTTTGCGCGCCAACTGGCTGGGTGAGGCGGTGGATCTGACCGTGACCGAGTTTTGGATGGTGCATTCACTGGCTAAGCGTCCGGGGCATGTAAAAAGCCGGGATGAACTGATGAGCGATGCCAAAATTTACGTTGACGACAGTACAATCACCTCCCATGTAAAACGCATTCGTCGCAAGTTCCAGGCGCTCGATGCCCAGTTCGATTGCATCGACACCGTATATGGCATGGGTTATCGCTGGGAAAGCAAATAGATGGCGCGCTTTGGGCTTGGGCTGCGCAGCAAGGTGGTCTTGCTGTCCTGCTTTTTACTTGTGCTGCCCTGGCTTGGTTACGAATATGTGTGGGAAATGGAAAAGTATCTGCGCCAGGGTCAAGAAAAAACCCTGGTCGGTACCACAAGAGCGCTGGCGACCGCCCTGCACGAGCGTCCGGCCCTGTTTGAAAATGCCAGTGAATTTACCGCCAAGGTAGAAAAGGGTCGCGACCTTTACGCCTACCAGATCAACAATGCCATCCGCCTCGATGGCGAGCTTGGTGACTGGGCTCCCTATCAAAGCCTGATGTGGCAATACCAGGGTAACTACCTGCAAACTCCAAACCCGGATCATGATGACGCCGACCTGTCATTCGCACACATGGTCGGCAAATACGGCCAGCACCTGTATGCGGTGTTCGCGGTACAGGATAACCAGGTTCGTCTGCGCCCAAAAAATGCCCTTAGTCTGGAGCGCAACGATCATTTAAAAATCGCCATTAAGTCTCCCAATGGCGAGTTAAAAAATTACATAATTGCCACCCGCGAAGACGGCTGGGTAAATGCCTTTAGCCTTCCCGAATTGACTCCCTATAAGGATATTCAGGGCTATTTTCGCCAGACCGAGCAAGGCTATAACATAGAACTGCGTATGCCCCTGTCCATGCTTGGCAACAAGCTCGGCTTTGCCATCAGCGATTGGGACACGGGCGAGCAAGAGCGTCATTTAATGGCCACCTCTAATATTACCGATGCCAATACACTTGGCACTGTGCTGCTGCCCTCACCGGAGATTAAACGCATTATCAAGGGCATGGGCCACAGCGGCAGCCGTATCTGGGTGGTGGATAAACATCACAGGGTACTGGCGCAATCAGGCACCATTCAACATGCTGACGGAGTCTGGGCCAGCTCCTTACAGGAGCAGGATAAGGAAGGCATGTGGCGGCGTTTCGAGCAGCGTTTTTTGCACCCGCTCTATTACCAAATTCTGACCAAGCCACCCAGTGACTTTCTCGATATTTTGCATGATGTGGCGGCGCTGCAAGGCAGTCATATTGCCAGTGCCTTACGCGGTGAGCCGGCCTCGAACTGGCGCCTGACGCCAGACAGCAAAGCGGTGATCCTCTCCGCCGCCTACCCCATTTGGAGTAATGAGCAGGTGCTGGGCGCTGTTATCGCCGAAGAAACCACCAATGGCGTGCGCACTCTGCGCAACAAGGCGCTGGAAAAGCTCTTTAATGTGATTATTGCGGTGATGCTGGTGGGCACCATCTCATTGTTTTTCTTTGCCTCGCGCATTTCCTCACGTATTCGCCGCTTACGCGACAGTGCCGAGCAGGCCATTGATGAACAGGGCCGAGTACGGGCGCAACTGAGCGTGAGTAACGACAGTGACGAAATAGGCGACCTCTCGCGCAGCTTCGCTAATATAGTTAATCGCCTTGGCGGCTATACCCATTATCTGGAAAATATGTCGTCGCGCCTTTCTCACGAATTGCGAACGCCGGTGGCCGTGGTACGCAGCTCGCTGGAAAACCTGCAATTGATCGCCCACGAACCGCAGCAACAAAAATACCTGACCCGGGCTCAAGAAGGGGTCGCCCGCTTGAATAAGCTTATCACCACCATGAGCGAGGCGACTCGGTTGGAACAGAGCATTAATACCTCGGCGCGGGAGCATTATGATCTCACCCAGGTGCTGCAAGGCTGTATGCAGGGCTATCAGTTGGCTTATCCACAGGCACGCTTTGCCCTGGATATCACCCAAGAGGCGCTTCCTGTGCAAGGGGCCGCCGACTTTTTCGCGCAGTTGCTTGATAAGCTGATCAACAACGCCCTGGAATTTGCTGAGCCTGAGAGTGAAATATTGGTCACCTTGGCACGAGAAAACAACCAAGCTCAACTCAGCATTAGCAATCTAGGGCCATCGCTGCCCAAGGACATAGGTAAACATATTTTCGACTCCATGGTGTCGGTGCGCGCTCAGGATAAGCAGCAACAGCCGCATCTGGGTTTGGGCCTGTATATCGCTCGTCTGATTGTTGATTTTCATCACGGCCAGATACGCGCCAGCAACCGCGAAGATGGTCGCGGTGTGACCATCCTTGTTGATATACCCTTGTCCTGATTCAAAATCGATTAATTAAAGAGCATCTAGCCTGCATAATAAGTTGGTAATTACTTACACAGTTAGAGGTGCAAGGCTAGATACTATGACCGCAAAAACTGGATATAGTAGGGCGCTGTTTCGCGAGCAAGATGACAGCAGCGCAACAAGGATAAAGCTTGAATCACGGGGCCAGGCTTAATTACAATAGCTGCCTTTATCCTCACGTGAAATCACTTGTGAAAAAACATCAGGCAAAAAAAGAGCTCGCCCTGCTCCCCATTTTATTTATCGCCATCGCCTTGTGTGTCGGCGGGCATTTCGTTTTACAACCTAACTATCAAGATAGCAATTTGGTGGAATATTCCTTGGCGGCCCTGCCATTTGCCTTATTCGCCTTGGTGATCCTCGCCATCCGCATCGCAATCAAGCAAGAAGAAAACGACGACTAAGCTTCAAAGCCACGCCCTAAAGCACATGGTAGCCAAACCAGTCCGGATGCATGGCTTGCGCCTGGTTGCTGGGAGTAAGATGGATATGATACTGGGCATCGATCAGATCCAGGGCAAAGCAGTCATCCACCTCATGTAAATCGTCTTTATGCTGATGACTCATGCCGGTGAGTAAACCCTGCTTCACCCGTTGTTTGGCCTGCTCGGCGCTGGTCGCCACGGTCAAAGTAAAAGCATGTTGTTCGGCAAGTTGATCGGCACGATAGGCGCCTAAATTAACGAAATAGAGGCGTTCACTGCGCTGTTGCGGCGCATCACCCAGGCTCACCGCATAGCCGTCGATATGGTGCACCGCCATATAACTGTCCATATGCACGCTGTTTTTATTGCCCACCCATTGGGCTTTAAGCTTGCCGTAACAATCTTCAATACGCTCACCAACGACAAAGCGCACATCGTGCATTTCAATATGACAGCCTTCAATGCGACCGCCTAGGTAAACCATAAATAATTGCATCACTCACTCCTTTGGCCTTGTGTGGCGGCATTATAACGGTTAATCAGTCGCGGCTGAATTGCTCCACATCGATCTCATGCTTCTTGATCAGTTTATAGAAGTCGCTGCGGTTACGCTTGGCCAATTTGGCTGCCTGAGCGACATTGCCATCCACCATTTTCAATACATTAATCAAATACTGGCGCTCAAACTGGCGCTTAGCCTCGTTTAAGGCAATGGGCGAGCTGGCTTCGAGCTCACACTGCAAGGCCATGGCCACCTGCTGGGCACTGATCAGCACCCCAGGGCTCAATGCCACCACCTGCTCCACTACGTTTTGCAGCTGGCGAATATTACCGGGCCAGTCGTGGCGCAAAAGCAAGTCCATGGCATCATCGCTGAAACGTTTCACCCCTTGCTGCTGACGAGCGGCAATTTGCTCACAAAAGTGATGCGCCAACAGGGAGATATCCTCTCGGCGTTCGCTCAAGGCTGGTAAACGCAGGTTCACCACATTTAAGCGATAGTAGAGATCCTCGCGGAAACTGTTATCACGGATTGCCGCAGGCAAATCCTTGTGGGTGGCCGACACCACTCTGACATTAACCGGAATTTCCTCGCTATGACCAACCGGGCGGATTTTTTTCTCTTGCAGAACGCGCAAAAGCTTAACCTGTAAATTCAACGGCATATCCCCTATTTCATCAAGAAACAAGGTGCCATTTTGGGCTTCGGAAAAGAGCCCCACATGGTCGGCGGTCGCACCGGTAAAAGAACCCTTTTTATGGCCGAACAACTGGGATTCCAAGAGCTCGGCGGGCACAGCGCCGCAGTTAATGGCAACAAAAGGGCCGGTGCTAACCGCACTGCTCTCATGCACGGCTCTGGCTAGCAGCTCTTTACCCGTACCGCTGGCGCCGGAAATCAATACATTCACATCCGTGGCTCCCACCATACGCACTTGCTCTAACAGGTGATACATGGTGGCACTGCGAGTCACTATATAGGGGTGACTTACTTGCTGAGCGTGCCCCTGCCCTTGACCATGCAGACGCACGGCTTTAGCCAGGGTGTCGATCAACTCATCCTTATCTATGGGTTTGGTCAAAAACGCAAAAATACCCTGCTTGGTGGCACGTACCGCATCGGGAATAGAGCCGTGCGCCGTCATCATTACCACGGGTAAGCTAGGATAAAGCTGCTGAATTTGTTCGGCCAGTTGCAAACCGTCGATATCGTCCATGCGCAAATCGGTCAGCACCACGTCAAAGGTTTGCTGCTGCAACTCACTCAAGGCTTGAGGGGCGCTGTTGGCCGTGGTCACTTCGTAGTTATTGGCCATCAGCCTTATGGTCAGTAGTTTTAATAAACTGACATCATCATCAACAAGTAAAACCCGTGCTTTAGAACTCATTATTATCCTCCTGCTGGGACGCACGTTGCAGCAATTGCTGCTCTATAGCCGCCAGCGACGACAAGGTCTTTTCCATTTTTTCCTGCATTTGCTGCTGCTCTTGGCGCAGCTTAGCAAGTTGCTGTTGTTGTTGGGCATTGGCCTGAAGCTGCTGCTTAAGCAACCAGAAATAACGGGCGCTGGACTCGGGCCAGTAATATTGACCGCTGATCACCTCAAGGTCGCTTAGTAGCTCGTCCGGGTTTGATTGGCCCCGTAAGCAGAGGCGGGCAAAAAATTGTTTCAGTCTCGGCGCCGCCACATATTCCTGTAACTCGGTGGCCGAGGTAAAACCGCCGCATTGCTGTGCATGCCATTGCACCAACTGCTCGGCACTGGGGTAGATGGGTTGTTGCTTAGGCCTAGGTTTAGGGTTGGGAGCCTGCTTTTCAAGCTCACCTAAGTGACCAGTCTCTCCCGCCGTTCTTGGGCCCGGCAACTGACAGCCCGCACTCAAGATGGGCACCAGTAACACGGCAACACACTTGGCAAATTTCAACATCTTGACTCCATTAGCAACTAAATTTAAGCCTAAAACAACTGCCCTGAGGTGAGCCTGAATGGATCTGCACCTCGCCATTGAGTTGGTTAACACATTCCTTGACTATGGATAACCCCAAACCACTGCCGGCCACGGCGTTGCGCTTGGCAGCCTGTCCCTGATAGAAGGCATCGAATAAACGCTCGCGCTCAGACTCCTTTATACCCGGTCCCTGATCGACTACGGCTATCTCCAGCTCTTGCTTATAACGCTCGATTTGTATCTCTATTTGCGCCCCATTGGGTGAAAACTTAATGGCATTGGAAACCAGTTGCACCAAGATCATTTGTAACAATTCACCATCAAGGGGCAACTCTTTAAGCTCCGCCGGGCAGCGCCACACCAAGGTTTGCTGACCCAACCGCAGGCGCTCGGCAAAGTGCTCCTGTACCTGAGCCTTTAATGTATCGAGTTGGCAGCCTTTATTACTCAGGGTCCGTGCCTTGATGGCGTTATAATTTAGCAGGTTTGTGATCATGCCATGAAGACGATCTGTGCTTTGGCTGATCAATTGCAGTACATCTTGCTGCTGCTCATTGATGGGGCCCACCAGCTGCTCCTGCAATAAATCACAGCCTTCCACCATGGAAGCCAAGGGTGTTTTTAACTCATGGGTCACATGGCGTAAAAAGGTATCTTTTTGCTGCTCCAGGCTTTGTAATTGCTGCTGCATCCAGTTAAGTTTTTGCCCCAGATCTCGCAGCTCTTTGGCACCGGTCAGTTGAATATCCACATCCCAATCGCCCTTACCTAGCTGACTTATCACTCGAGATAAATACCCGAGATTGCTGCTTAGGCGCCATAAATAACCACCACCGAGCAGCAACACTATGGGCACCAGGGCCACCAGCCAGTTAATAAAGCTCTGTTGTAGATCCGTAAGCGCCTGTTGCGCCAGGTCGATCTGTTCCTTGGTATGAGTGTGCAACCAATTACCATGGCTGTTGATTTGTTGGCGCAGCGGTGAAAACAACTCGGCATTGGCCTGCTCCTGCTGCTCTATATTTTCTCGGCTGGCGACAAAATCCGCCTGCAATTGCTGCCAACGAACCAGCTCACCAGCCGAGGTGGCCGCCTTGGCCTGCTGCGTCAAAAGTGCATCGGCCTTATGCCATTGCTCATTCACCGCCTTACTAAGTTGCTCGCTTTTTAATACCCAATTTTGTAGCGTTGCCCGCTCCAGGGATTGAAACAGCTGCTTAAACTCATTGAATTGTTCATTCTTCTGGTAACTGCTTAATACCATCTGCTGGGTATTGACCATATGCTGGTCCAGGGCCTGTAAAAATACCACCACAACTAAGGCCAAAGGCACTAGCAGTATGGCCACGCCGATAAAGAATTGGGCGAACAGGCTGGGGCGCCAGTGCAGCATGCGAAAAATCACCATGACTCCTTGTTGCCAAAAAGAGAAAAACTAACTATTTGAAATTTAGTAGAAAAATTTAAAGAAACCATAAGCTGTTGCAAAATAGCTACAAACTATTCAGCTCAACCCTCACCTTAAAAATATAACCAACTGAAAAATATGAATTTTAAAAAACTGGCATTGAATTTGTTAGGAGAGCCACCCTGCGGTCTAAAGACCTTCACTTACATTTATAAATGAGTTTCAATTAAGCCACTATGAATTGGAGAATACCGTGCGACGTGTAGTATTGGTCGTAGCCTTAATTTTATGTGTTACCCTGGTAAGCGCTAAACAACCTTCGGAGTCTCACTCCGCGACGAATCAGCCAGCAGCAGTGCAGTCAGCGAGCCCATCGTTTAATCAGTTGGCAAGTCCGCAACAAACAATGCCGCATAATTTGCAGCTGGACCCCAAGCAAATCGGTGAGCATGTCTTTGAATTGGCAGACGACGGCCTAAGTGGCCAACTTAATCTCAGCAATTAGGCGATTAATCTTATTCCATTTGGCCAGGTTCACAAATTTGGTTAGGCTAACAGCATAATATGCGTAACCTGTACGCTAGGATTTTTACATGAATAAAATTGCAGCATTAGTTTTAAGCACCTTGATGCTTGCCTTTGTCACCACTTCGGTGCAGGCCAGCAGTATCGAGTCGCGCTTTAAAGAATTAGACCGAAACCGTGACGGCGCTATTAGCAAGTCGGAAGCGGCACAAGAGCCGGCCTTGTGGTCTCGCTTTAGCAGTTATGATCAAGATAAAGACGGTAAACTGTCGTTGCGCGAGTTTACCAATTACGCTCGTCAGTAAGGCGTGTCGCGCTGAGCTGTGACCTGCAGTTAGACAATAAAAAAAGCGCCGAGGGCGCTTTTTTTATTGTTCGGGCTTTCTTATCCCTGTTCTTCACGCAAAAATACCGGCTCATTTTCCTTAACCGTAGCTTCGGCACTAAAGTAATAACCCGCTGTTGTAAACTCCTTAAGCTGCGCCAAGGTCTCAACCTTATTTTCCATAATATAACGGGCCATCATGCCACGCGCCTTTTTCGCGTAGAAGCTGATCACCTTATATTGACCATTTTTGCAGTCTTTAAATACCGGCGTAATAATGTCGGCGTTCAGTGCCTTCTTATCCACCGCTTTAAAATACTCATTCGAAGCAAGATTAATCAATTGCTTGGCACCGCTTTGAGCCAAAACTTCATTGAGCTTTTCGGCAATAATACTGCCCCAGAACTGGTATAAGTTGGTACCTTTTGGGTTTTCTAATTTAGTCCCCATTTCCAAGCGGTAGGCCTGCATTAGATCGAGCGGCTTAAGTACTCCGTATAAACCGGAAAGAATACGCAAATGTCCTTGCGCATAATCCAGTGCATCTGCACTTAATGTACTCGCTTCAAGCCCGGTATACACATCACCGTTAAAGGCAAAAATAGCTTGCTTGGCATTATCGCTGTTAAAAGGCTGAGACCATTCGCTAAAGCGGGCGGCATTTAAACCGGCGAGCTTATCGCTTATTTTCATCAGGCTGCCGATTTGCTGCGGCGTTAAGTCGCGGCATACAGAAATCAATTCTTCACTGTAGGCGAGTAATTCAGGTTGACTGTGAGTTGCTACCGGAGCGGCAGTCTCATAATCAAGGTTTTTTGCTGGGGAAATGACTGTGATCATAAATGCTGTTGACTTGGCTCTACAATAGTGTCAATTTCAACATTAAATAAAGCAAAGATCACGCTTTATTAGAGGGTTCATGACCCTTAATCGGTCTGCGTGCCATACGCTCTCGCCAAAACGGCGGCGACCGGTTCATTTTGATGTTATTTACATGGCATCAATCCCCTGGCACGGACAATTGACCTCCCCATGGTTGTCACTAAGGTGCAACATTAACTACATAACCTATAAGTGTTTATCTATTTGCTATAGGCACAGACGATAAACTCAGTAGACGCTCAATGCTTGGAATGAGGAAAGCACATGACTACAGCACTACAGGAGTTGAAGCAGCATTCAACGATTGTTGCCGATACCGGCGATATTGAAGCAATACGTAAGCATCAACCCCAGGATGCCACCACCAATCCATCACTCTTACTTAAGGCCAGCGAAATCCCAGCCTACC
The DNA here is from genome assembly GCF_002964725.1 of Pseudoalteromonas sp. T1lg76. Classification (NCBI taxonomy): domain Bacteria; kingdom Pseudomonadati; phylum Pseudomonadota; class Gammaproteobacteria; order Alteromonadales; family Pseudoalteromonadaceae; genus Pseudoalteromonas; species Pseudoalteromonas sp. T1lg76. Next base: position 69,231 of record NZ_PQCE01000010.1, on the reverse strand, counting down.
AGCCCTATCTTGATAAGGCCTGGCAATATGCGCGCAGCCAAAGTGATGACACCAGCGCCCAGTTGGCACTGGCTTGCGATTACTTCGCCGTACTGATCGGCAAGGAAATAGCCGATATCGTTCCCGGTTATATTTCTACCGAAGTCGATGCGCGTCTGTCATTCGATACCCAAGCAAGCATAGCGAAAGCAAAACAACTGCTGGCCCTGTACGACCTTGAAGGGGTTAGCCGCGACAAGATTTTAATTAAAATCGCCTCGACCTGGGAAGGCATTAAAGCCGCCGAGCAGCTAGAAAAGGAAGGCATTCGTTGCAACCTAACGCTGCTGTTCAGTGAAGCCCAGGCCCGCGCCTGTGCCGATGCTAATGTGTACCTTATCTCTCCCTTTGTTGGCCGTATTCTTGACTGGCATGTGGCCAATGGCATGGAAAAGCCAAGCGATCCGCTGGCGGATCCCGGGGTGCAATCGGTACGCAGCATCTATGAATTCTACAAAGGCCATGGTTATGAAACCATAGTCATGGGTGCCAGCTTTAGAAATACCGGTGAGATCCTGGCTTTAACCGGCTGCGATCGCCTGACCATAAGCCCGGCGCTACTTGAAGAGTTGGCTCAATTACCGGCGAATACGGAATATCAGCTGACATCACCGGCCAGTGTAGCAGCTAAACCAGCAGCCCTAAGCGAGAGCGAATTCCGTTGGTTGCATAACCAGGACGCCATGGCCACCGAGAAGCTCTCTGAAGGCATACGCGCCTTCGCCGAAGCACAGGTGGAACTTGAACGCCGCTTCGCAGCCCTCTAATTTTCTTCCAAAATATAACGCCAGCGACAGGCTGGCGTTCTCACACAATTCCCCGGTAATAAAAACATCACTTTCCTGTAACTTAAAATAAACAATTTCGTTTTATTTTTGTACTTTCTATGGTATAGATTGATTGCGTTAGTTATACAGGAGAGTGTCATGGATAGTCTGAACGAACTACTAAAAATAATAGAAGGTCCAGAGGCGAGAAAGAATTCCGGTCGTAATAAAAAACGAAAGTGGCGCGAAATCGAAGCACTGAAAGATAAACAACGTTTACGTAAAGAACTACAAGAACTCGATCTATTCAGCGATACCATCGCCTTAGAAGAGCTAGATTTCTAGTAAAAAAAGGAGCATTTATTGCTCCTTTTTTTATGGCTTTTTATGGCATTAGCTTAGCTGGGCAAGCGCCAGTCTATGGGTTGTTTTCCTTGCTCTGTGAGCAGCTTATTGGCCTTTGAAAAGTGACCACAACCAAAAAAGCCTCGGTGTGCCGACAAGGGAGACGGGTGCGGCGCCTTAAGCACAAAGTGCTTAGTGGTGTCGATATGCTTGCCCTTCTTTTGCGCATGCGCGCCCCAGAGTAAAAAGACAATCCCCTCACCTTGCTCATTTAGTGCGGCAATCACCTGATCGGTAAAATGCTCCCAACCAAGATGCTTGTGGGAATGAGCCTCGCCCTGCTCCACCGTCAGCACGGTATTAAGCAATAACACCCCCTGCTCGGCCCAGGACTGCAGATAACCATGATTGGGGATGGCAAAATCAGGAATATCCTGTGCCAACTCCTTATACATATTAGCCAGCGAAGGCGGTGCCTTAACCCCAGGCAATACGGAAAAACACAGACCATGGGCCTGATTTGGACCATGGTATGGGTCCTGACCCAAGATCACCACCTTTACATCGTTAAACTCGGTGGCGCGAAATGCGTCAAACACCTGCTCTTTGGGCGGATACACGGCAACACCCGCATCGCGACGCTGCTGCACATAATCTAATGTCTCTTGAAAATAGGCCTGCTTTTTTTGCGCTGCCAATAAATCGGACCAGGATGTCATATAAGCTCTCGAATAAAAAAGACGGCTCCGAGGCCGTCTTGTTAAAGCTAAAGCTAGCTTACCAAATTAACCGAGTTTCGCCAGCATAGCTTCACGCAACTGCGTATAGTCGGCGCTCATGGGTTCGGCTAAGCAGGGCTTGGCAAGGGCATCGGCCAGGGCCTTGGGCATTTCTAATGAAATACCCAAAATCTCTTCCACACTGTCTTTAAACTTGGCCGGATGAGCGGTGGCCAAAAAGATCCCCTGCTCGCCCGGGGCCAAATCCGTCTTTAATCCCTGATAGGCAATCGCGGTGTGCGGCTCGGCCATGTAGCCTAGTTGCTGTAACTCGCGCATTGCCGCCGCAGTGGTCGCTTCGTCCACACCATGAGAGAAAAAGTCGTTATAGCTAAACTGGCCACTGTCGAGCATCACCTGCACCCGCGGCCAGTTATTTGGCCGGCTCACATCCATGGCATTAGATAGGGACTCCAAAGTCTCATTGGGCTGCCATTGTTTGGACTCAAGGTAACGCGGTACGGTATCGTTTTGGTTAGTGGTGGCCGACAACTTGCTGATAGGCAAGCCGATCACCGCCGCTATCATGGCCGCACAGACGTTACCAAAGTTACCACTGGGCACAGAAATATGTGCGCTCGCTCTTTGCTCTTTCGGCAGTTGCGCCACTGCCTCAAAGTAGTAGCAGACCTGCGCCAATAGTCGGCTGATATTGATAGAGTTGGCCGAGTTAAGGCCAAGTCGCGATTTCAGCTCTTCATCCAAAAAGCCCTGCTTGACCATGGCCTGGCAATCATCGAAGGAGCCTTTAACGCTGTAACAATGTACATTGCCGCCAAGGGTGGTAAACAGCTTTTGTTGTGCCTCGGAGATCTTGCCTTCGGGATAGAGGATCACCACATCGACATTCTCTTTACCATAAAAGGCATGAGCCACGGCGGCTCCGGTATCGCCACTGGTGGCGGTTAAAATAGTAACCTTCTCGCCCTGACTAAACTGCGCCAGGCATTGGGCCATAAAGCGTCCGCCAAAGTCTTTAAAGGCCAGAGTCGGACCGTGAAACAGCTCTAAACAATGGAGGTTATCGGCGACCTTGACCAAGGGCGCAGGGAAGGTAAAGGCCCCCGCGACCATGTGCGCCAGGGTGTCATCGCTCAATTCATCCCCTAACAGATGACGCAATACCTTGGCACTGCGGGTAACAAAGTCGAGTTCCAGTAAGGCATCAACATCCGCCAAGGGCGTCAGCTCGGTAGGGAAAAACACCCCTTGATTGCGACCTAGGCCAGTTTTTACCGCCTCAACAAAAGACACCACCTGCTCATTATCTTGCAAATTATATAACTGCATTACCCTAGTTCCTCATTCAATTCTCTGGTGTCGGCCCAATCGAGTTGGCAAATATGGCTAAAACCTTGTTCATTAATATAGTGGTCGCTGAGCCACTGCTGGCACAGCTCGGCGCTGGCGAGGTTGTCGCATAGCGCAAACAGTGTCGGCCCGGCGCCAGAAATACTGACCGCTTTGGCGCCTAGCTGTAACAGCGCCTGTTGCGCCGCGCTGAAGCCTTCGATCAATTGCGCCCTATGGGGCTCGGCCACAGTATCTATCATGATCGACAGCGCCTCTTCGCTGCGCTGTTGCAGCATCAAAGTACAAAAAGCGCTAAGGCGCTGAGCAAATTCAACACTGTGGTGCATATCCAGCTGCTTTGGCAGCACCGCACGCGCCTTGGCGGTGTTAAGCGTAACCCCGGGAAAAGCCACCACCGGATACCAGTTATCCGGGGTCATAATGGCCAGAGACTTACCTGGAATAAATTCCGCCGTTAGTTGCAGGCCACCAAATAACAAGGGGTGATATTGTCGTAATGGCGGCCGCCACTGACCTTGGCCTCAAAGTCGGCCATCAGCTCGATCAGTGCCTCATCACTGAGCCTGGTGCCGGCAAACTTATCCAATGCAGCAATAGTTGCCACCACGGAGCAGGCACTGGAGCCCAAACCCGAACCTACGGGCAGGTTTTTTACCAGCTCTAAACGCACCGCTGGCATATCCGGAGCCACCGCCTGTTTAAAATGCTGCAAACACATATAGGCCAGGTTTTGCTCTGCCTGCGCTGGTAGCTTATGGGCATAAGGCCCGGAGCAGACAAACTCAGTGGTCGTGCTGGCACTGACCTTAACCAGATCACCGAGCAAGCTGCCGTCAATTGGCGCAATGGCGGCGCCTAGGGCATCAAAACCCACGGCAAAATTACCTATGGAAGCCGGAGCATATACTTGAATCATCAGATGTCCTTATCGCGGTAATGTTTTAAGAATATCGGCGAAAACCCCCGCCGCCGTAACTTCGGCGCCGGCCCCATAACCACGGATCACAAAGGGTCTTGGCTGATAATACTGACTCAAAATGGCCAGCGCGTTTTCGCCATCGCGAATATCGAATAAGGCATGCTTGCTATCCACCGCTTCAATGCCGACCTTGCAGCGCCCCTTGTCTATGCTGCCGACATAACGCAGCACCTTACCCTCAGCCTTGGCGGAGGACACCTTGTCGGCAAAATCGCTGTCGAGCTCGGGCAGCTTAGCCATAAACTCATCGACACTGAGACCATTAGCAAAGCCTGGCGGCAAGACAGACTCAACTTCTATATCTTCAAGTTCGAGTTCCAATCCGGCTTCACGGGCAATGATCAACAACTTGCGGGCAACATCGGTACCGGACAAATCATCACGGGGATCCGGCTCGGTAAAGCCACTTTCTTTCGCCTTGATGGTGGCCTCGGACAAGCTTAAGCCATCGCTCAGCACCCCAAACATATAAGACAAGGAACCAGACAGAATGCCGCTAAAGTGCAATAGCTGGTCGCCGGCGCCAAACAAAGACTGAAGATTATCGAGTACGGGTAAACCGGCACCGACATTGGTTTCATAAAGGAAGCGTCGGTTATTGCGCTGCGCCGCTTCTTTTAACTGCCAATAATAGGCTTGCGAGCTGGTATTGGCCTTTTTATTGGCGGCGACCACATGGAAACCGGCATTTAAGAAATTAACGTATTGATCCGCCAGCGCCGCCGCTGAACTGCAATCGACGATAACCGGGTTGATCAGGTGATGCTGTTTTACGAATTGTTCCAGATATTTCAGGTCAAACTCCTGTGCCGTTTGCTGCAACTGCGTTGGCCATTGCTGCAAATCTATCCCCTCACCGTTTAGCAGCATCTGCCTTGAGTTGGCTATGCCGCGCACCTTTAACTTGATATTGCGCGCGTTCAGCCACTCTTGCTGCTTCTCTACCTGGCTCAACAATTCGCTGCCCACCAGGCCACAACCTAACAGGAAAACATCAATGGACGGCATATGAGTAAAGAAGTTTTCATGGCACACCTTCACCGCATCGTTACACAGCTCGCCATCGATCACCGCAGAGATCGAGCTTTCCGTGGAGTCCTGGGCAATGGCCACTATATTCACTTGTGCCTGCGCTAAGGAAGCAAAAAACTTGGCAGCCAAGCCCTTATGAGCACGCATATTGTCACCCACCAGTGTCACAATGGCGAGGTGGCGCTGTACCTGCACCGGCTCGATAAGCCCGGCCTTGGCTTCAAGCTCAAAGGCCTGCTCAAGCGCCCTTAGTGCAAGAGCAAGGTCCTGCTGGTACACACAAAAACTAATGCTGAACTCACAGCTCGATTGGGTGATAAGCACGATGGAAACATTATCCATCGCCAGTGCGGTAAACACCTTGGCCGCCATACCCACCTTGCCCTTCATACCCGGGCCAGACACAGTCAGCATGGCCAGGTCCTGTAAACTGGAAATGGCTTTCACCGGCTCAGAAGAACGCGCCTCATCGCTGATCAGCGAGCCTGGAAGCGAAGGCGCATGGGTATTTTTAATCTCACAGGGCACGCCCGCTTTGGCACAGGGCATTATGGTCTTAGGATGCAACACCTTGGCGCCAAAATAAGAGAGCTCCATGGCCTCTTTATAAGAGAGATGATCAACCTTAGTGGCGCCCTTGATATAACGGGGATCAGCGCTGTAAACACCATCCACATCGGTCCAAATTTGGCAAACCTCAGCCTCCAAACAAGCCGCCGCCACCGCCGCTGAATAATCCGAGCCATTGCGCCCCAGCGTAGTTAATCGCCCCTGCTCATCGGCGCCGGTAAAGCCGGGCATTATGTATACTTTTGCCGGGTTGGCATGCAAATACTGCTGCATCAGCTGTTTTGATACATCGAGATCCACTTCCGCATCCATAAAGCCACCATGTGAGCGCACCACCTGATCTGCGGGTACGCAGTGAGCTCCGAGGTCGGCCAGCAGGGCCTGCATCAAGGCCACACTGATACGTTCGCCAAAGCTGATGATATAACTGTGCACCGCATCCGGACATTCCCCCAACAGAGCAATGCCGTCAAGGCGGCGCTTCAGCTCCTGAAAGTCGGGCCATGAATCGGGCGCCTGAGCCAGTGCTGTAACCTCAGATTTTAACCCCTCGGCACGGGCGCACAGGGCCTGCCAGGGAATACTGTAATCCTGCCCGGACTGCGCCAGTTCGCTTAAGGTCACCAGGGCATCTGTCATGCCTCCTGGTGCCGACAATACCAGTAACATTTGCTCTTTCAGCTCGGCGCGCACTATGGCGCTAACCCGAGCTAAACAATCCGCATCGGCCAGTGATGACCCGCCAAATTTCAATACCTGCATAACTTCCTCATTCCCGTTTAACTGCAATTATTCTGCTGATGACGCCCTTTTAGGACCCCAAAAAAAAAGGCCCATGCAATAGAGCATAGGCCTTTTTTTCTTCGCGCACCGACCCATGCCACTATCCGCTACGGATGGTGGTGGTAATAATGATGGTCAGTGTTGCGTAATTTGTATTCATGCATTTAGACTGCCCGAAAATGACTATTTCTGTCAACAGCAATATTTAACAAATAATATGCTTTTTTCTTATATCCAAAACAATACGTAGAAATACTTATGCAAATTGGCGGCCGAAGTTGTAAAGTGCTTGAGCATCTTGCTATGACAGGCAAACGCAACGACCTCACCTTGTGCTGTTAACTTAGAATACAAAGTACAAGTTTGCCCTGGGCGCAAAACCGCGCCGCGAAAATATTTGCTTTTGTTAAACGCCTGTCAATAAGCTATTATTTTGTATGTTTTTTAAAATCCTTAGCGCTATTTCTGCGAGGATATAGCGGCACCAAATACAAACTCAACATCGGAGTTTTGTCACCGCCTTTTTTTAGTTGCACAGGGCCAAGTTCAAACATGTTGCGTAACAGTCTTTCGAAAAAACTCCTTACCAGTGTTTTATCCGTTTACTTTGTGCTGACCTTTGTGGTGACCTGCGCACAGATATATGCCGAATACTTCAACACTAAAAGCTATATCCGCAGCGAATTGCAGATTTTGCAACAAACCTTTAGCGGCAGCCTGACCCGTGCCATCTGGGAGCTCAATACAGATCAAAGCGTCACCATAGCCGAGGGCCTTATTGCCATTCCCATGGTTGAGGGCATCATAGTGCGTGACGACAGCGGCGAGGTGATCTCGCAACTCGGTCGCTCATTAGATAGCCGTGAACGCAAAGCTAAACCTCTGGCGCAAGACACTGTTATGATTGAAGATACGCCGTCAGGCCTGTTTGGCTATACCTTTCCTCTGGTATTCGAATTTTCCGGCCGTGAAACCCAGGTTGGCGATGTCACCTTGTTTTCCAGTCGTGACGTGGTGGTCAGCCGTATTATGGTTTCCATTTACCTGCTCGTGGGTAACGCCATGATCAAAACCACCTTTTTGATCCTGCTGTTTTTATTGGCTTTTAGAAAACACCTGACCTTGCCTTTGCAGCAATTGACGGAGCAAATCGAAGAGGTTGAGCCGGATGCCATCGAAGACACCCGGATTAAACTCGATACCCATAAGCAAAACGAACTCCACGTCATGGCACAGGCCTTTAATAACCTGATAGCCAAGGTGGTCGAATACCGCAACAAGCTAAAATACACGCAAAAAGAATTGCTCAAGAGCAACGAAAAACTCGACCAACAAAATATTGAGCTCGAGCAAGAAGTAGCCCGTAAGACCTCCAATCTCAGCCAGGCCATGATGGATCTGCAACAACAAAAATATGAGCTGGAAAAACAAAAGCTTAATCTTACCGAAGAAATTGAACTGAGGCGCCAGACCGAACAGGAGCTGCTTGCCAAACAAAGAGAAATGCTGCGCTATATGGATGAGCTTAACAACACGCAGGAGCGCTTACTCGGCTCGGAGAAAATGGCAGCTCTTGGCGGCCTGGTTGCCGGCATTACCCACGACATCAATACTCCCGTAGGCATAGGGATCACCGCCACCTCATTTTTACAAGAACGCCTTAATGAGCTGGAACAGGCGCACGAAAAACAAACTCTGACGCCTGCCGAGTTGGCGCAATTTATTGGCGAGGCAAAACAAAGTACCGAGTTGCTTGGCAATAATCTTGCCCGCGCTAACGAGCTGATTGCCAGCTTTAAGCAAATCGCCATAGATCAAGCCAGCGAAGCGGTGCGCACCATTAACTTAAAAGAATACCTTGGCGAGGTGATCCGCTCCTTGCATCCAAAACTGAAAAATACAGAACATAAAATCAATATTCAGTGCCCGGATGACCTTATCCTTAACTTACCCGCCGGTGCCATTAGCCAGATTTTTACCAATTTAATTATGAACTCGCTGATCCATGGCTTTGAACAAACCAAGCACGGTCATATAGATATACTGATCCGAGAACAGGATGAGCGGGTATTAATCGAATACAGAGACGATGGTTGCGGCGTCAATGCGATGCAACTGGAACAGCTATTCAACCCCTACTTCACCACTAAGCGGGACCAGGGCGGCAGCGGCTTGGGCACCCATATTACCTTTAACCTGGTAAAACAAACCCTGTGCGGCGAGATATCAGTCAGCAGCACACCTAATCAGGGGTTGCAGTATTTCATCTCGCTCCCGAAAGACCTGCCAAAACCCATGCTAATGTTTAATTAGCGACGCCACTCCGTTATGATGGCGGCACTATAAATTTGCGCCTTTGGCGCTCCATGGAAGTATATTTATGTGGTTTAGTAACCTAATTTGCTATCGTTTTAAGCAAGAGATCAGCTATCAGCAAGAAGACTTTGACAAGGCTCTGGAGCAGGATTTATTCCGCCCCTGTGGCAGTCAGGATCTGCACACCTTCGGTTGGACCAAGGCCCTAGGCAAGCATGGCCAAACATTAAGCCACTTTTCTAAAAACTCGATTCTGGTATGCGCCAAGCGCGAAGAAAAAGTACTACCGGCTGCGGTCGTTAACGACATGCTGCAGGAAAAGGTAGAACAACTGGAAGTACAGGAAAACCGCCGAGTAAACAAAAAGGAAAAGGATGAGCTTAAAGAGAATATCCTTAATACCCTGCTGCCTCAGGCCTTTAAAAAGTCGAGCCTGCAATATGCCTTTATCGATATGGAAAATGGTTGGGTAGTCGTCAATAGCGGCAGCTTTAACAAGGCCGAAGAGCTACTGGCGCTGCTACGTAAATCATTGGGCACCTTGCCCGTGGTGCCCGCCTTTGCCAACTATGACCTGGGTTTATTCCTTACTTCCTGGTTAAAAGACTTTAATGCCCCGGAAGGCTTTGCCATCGGCCTTGACGCCGAGTTGCAGGATCCGGATGACAATGGCGCCCAAGTCAAGCTTAAGGGCCATGACCTGGCCACTGACGAGGTGAAAAACCATTTGGACAATGGCAAGGAAGTCACCAAGCTGGCATTGGAATACCATGAACGCATCAAGTTTATGCTGCAAAACGACGGTTCGATTAAACGCGTAAACTATGCCGAGGTATTGAAAGAAGAAAATGCCGATATTCCAAAAGAAGATATGGCGGTGAAACTGGATGCCGACTTTATTCTGGCATCGGAAGAAATCAAGGAATTACTTGAAGCCTTAACCAAAGAGCTCGGCGACGCCAAAGATCTGTAAGGCTTAAATGTCGGTGCTTTGCGCCGACAAATAGTGTAGGTCGGTGCTTTGCGCCGACAAGTTTAACCATGTGGCTTTTTGTCGGCCTGAAAGACCGACCTACAACTATGGCGGCAAAGGCCGACCTACAAGCACGGCGGCAAGGCCAAGCTATAAAAACACCTCATAGGTATCTTTGACTAACTCCTGATACTCGTCCTCGGCAAACAGTGCATGCGATGGAATAATGCCCTTATCCACATACACCTGCAGTGCCGCCGTTTTATCTGAGACCTGCAAAATGCCTTCAAGAATCGCTCCCAGACGCACAAAGTCAACAAACTCTATGTCCTCTGGGCGATAGTTTGGATCGCACCACAGCTTAGCAAGCTCAACAAACTCCTCGGAAAAACCCCATGCTGTTAAGGTAGCGGCACCGATGCAACCGGCCAGTTTTTGAATGGCATGAGCGAGAAAGCAAGGGTTCGCAAACACCTCTGGGTGTTTTTCCGCTTCGGTTAAAATCGGCACAATCCCTATGTTGTATGTGAGCGCCGCCAGAGTGATGGTGTCTGCGTTAATGCGAGCATGTTGCTGCTGCTCACGAAATTGCTGCACCAGCACCATGGCATGACAAGCAGCCTTATTGGTCTTCTGCCAGGCCGTATCCATATACCCCTTGATCACGGGGTTTTGCGACACAAACAACTGCTCCATGGCCAACGCCGTAGCGATATTCTTAATTGGCCCTAAGCCGACACATGTCACCGCCTGATTAACCCCAGTCACCTTCACCGAGCTGTTCATTAAATTACTGTTGGCAAGCTTAATGATGCGCGTCGCCAAGGCTGGATCCGTGGCAATCATATCCGCCATGGCGTGCGAGGAAATATCCGGATCATCGGCACTGGCACGTACTTTTAAGGCCACTTCGGGCAGGGAAGGTAGTATCAGGGTCTCGCTCTGAATGCGATCAACCAAGATGGTAAACAAGGCATTTTCGGTAGACATTATCCGGTATCCTTTCTCAGCAACGCGAACGCTCTTCTTGTTTCTGTTTATAAGTTAGCGAGAAAGTTTTAAAAGTGATAGCGCAAAAAACCATTAATTTTAGAAATTTGTCGCCCTTATCCTGTTTTTTACCGTTGTCAGCACAACAACGAATTGGTTAAATAAGACTACAAAAATCAGTGCCTCTGGCGGCCAAAAAGCATCCAGAAGGCTCATCGCCAATATAAGGCATGCTCGGTATGGATCACCTTCTTAGCCCGGCATTCACTAATTTTGTGAGTCTTATCCGGCACCACAAGACTCATAATTACTCAACGAGGACTCTTATGCGTAAACTGTCGAAAATCTCTCAAGCCATGCTGCTCGGTGGCTTAGTTGCCCTTAGTGGTTGTTCAAAACAGCCGCAAAGCAGCAGCGAAACCGTTGCCGAACAAGCACCTAGCAATGCAGCCGTAGAGTTAATCAATATCGCTCCGAGCCGTTTGAATATCTATACCGACTTCGAACTGAATACAGATCTAACGCACCTAAGCGGCAACCAGAAGAAAATGCTGGCCAAGCTGATCGATGCCTCAAAAATTATGGACGAGCTCTTCTGGCGACAGGCTTTCGGCGGTGACCGAGCCGAGTTCCTAAACAGCCTAAGCGATGAAAAAGTTCGTCACTTTGCCAAGATCAACTATGGCCCTTGGGATCGTCTCAATGGCGATCAGCTATTCCTCTCGGGTTTCGAAGCTAAATCGGCCGGCGCCCAATTCTATCCTGCGGATATGAGCAAAGAAGAGCTAGAGAATAGCGATCTTGGGGATAAAACCGGCCTTTACTCTGTGATCAAACGCGATGCCGAAGGCAAGCTATACAGCGTCGCCTATTCGCAAGAATATGCAACCGAACTAGAGGCCGCCGCCAAGTTGCTGCGCGAAGCCAGTGAACTTGCCGAAGACAAAGAATTCGCCAACTACCTGAGTATGCGTGCCGACGCCCTGTTAAGCGACGACTACCAAGCCTCAGATTTCGCCTGGATGGATATGAAAAATAATCCCATCGACGTGGTGATTGGCCCCATTGAAACCTATGAAGATCAGCTGTTCGGTTACCGCGCTGCATTCGAGTCTTATGTATTGGTAAAAGACATGGCCTGGAGTGAGCGCCTGGCCAAATTTGCCCAGTTCCTCCCTGAGCTGCAAAAAGGCCTGCCGGTTGCCGACGAGTACAAGCAAGAAGTACCGGGGTCGGATGCCGACCTTAACGCCTACGATGTGATCTACTACGCAGGCCACTCAAATGCCGGCAGCAAAACCATCGCCATCAACCTGCCGAACGATGAGCAGGTACAGTTGGAAAAAGGCACCCGTCGCCTGCAACTGAAAAACGCCATGCGCGCCAAGTTCGATAAGATTTTGATGCCGATCGCCGCCGAGCTTATCGTCCCAGAGCAGCGTAAGCACATCACCTTCGATGCTTTCTTTGCCAACACCATGTTCCACGAAGTGGCGCACGGCCTGGGCATTAAAAATACCATCACCGACAAGGGAACGGTACGTCAATCACTGCAAGAGCATGCCAGCGCCCTGGAAGAAGGCAAGGCGGATATCCTTGGTCTGTACATGGTTGAACAGTTGCTGAAAAAAGGCGAGATCACCGAAGGCACGCTGGAAGACTACTATGTCACCTTTATGGCCGGCATTTTCCGCTCGGTTCGTTTCGGTGCTTCAAGCGCTCATGGTAAGGCGAACATGATCCGCTTTAACTTCTTTAAACAGGAAGGCGCTTTCTCTAAAGACGATAACGGCCTCTACCGCGTTAATATGGATAAGATGGGCGCGGCCATGGCCAAGCTTTCTAGCCTGATCTTAACCCTGCAGGGTAACGGCGATTATCAAAAGGTGGATCAACTGGTTGCCTCTATGGGCGATATCAAACCAGAGCTTGCCGCCGACCTGGAAAAACTAAGTCAGGCCAATATCCCGGTAGACGTAGACTTTACTCAGGGTAAAAAGGTGTTGGGTCTGGAATAAGCCCAAACCCCGGCATAATAAATAGCGCCCGGGCCTCTGGCCCGAAGGCGCTATTTTTTTTACCCGCTATACAAGATGGCAAACACAGAAAAGGCGCTCAATGAGCGCCTTTTGCTAGCAGGGAGAAGAACTTACTTGTCCTTGCTCTCCTGGCCAATTTTTCTAATACGACGACGCTGCGACAGGGTCATCTTATTGCTGCGACCGGCGTAAGGGTTATCCCCTTCACGGAACTCGATCTTAATTGGCGTCCCCATAATATTCAGCGCCTTGCGGTAATAGTTCATCAGGTAACGCTTATAACTGTCCGGCAGCTCGTGCACCTGGTTACCGTGGATCACGATACGTGGCGGGTTATAACCACCGGCGTGAGCATATTTGAGCTTAACGCGGCGACCACGTACCAGCGGCGGCTGGTGATCGGCCTGAGCCATATCCATAATACGACGTAACATGGCGGTGCTGATACGCTTGGTGGCCGAGTCATAGGCTTCTTCAACCGACTCGAACAGGTGGCCTACCCCGGTGCCATGCAAGGCAGAGATAAAGTGAATACGGGCAAAGTCAACAAAGCCTAAACGACGGTCAAGCTCAGACTTAATACGGTCCTTCACATCGCTGTCCAGGCCATCCCATTTGTTTACCGCCAATACCAAAGAACGGCCGGCATTGAGGGCGAAGCCCAGCAGGCTCAGGTCCTGATCCGAAATACCTGTGCGGGCATCGATCACCAAAAGCACCACATTGGCGTCTTCAATAGCTTTAAGGGTCTTGATCACCGAGAACTTCTCGACCACATCACTGACCTTTTTACGCTTACGAACACCGGCGGTGTCGATCAGCACATACTCGCGGTCGTTACGGGTCATAGGGATGTAAATAGAGTCCCGGGTGGTGCCCGGCATATCGTACACTATCACCCGCTCTTCACCGAGAATACGGTTGGTCAGCGTTGATTTACCTACGTTAGGGCGACCGATAATGGCGAGTTTAATGGCCTTATCGGCAAGCTCTTCCTGCTCACCTTCTTCGCCTTCGCCCTGAGGCTGATGCTCGTCATCATAGGCGGCAAACGGGTCTTCTTCGATCAGCAGTTGGCGCTCTTTGGCAAGCTCTTCGATTACCGGCTGTAAGGCGCTGTTTAGCAGACCTGTGATACCACGACCATGAGCAGCGGCTATCTGGTATACCTCACCCATGGCCAGTTGATAAAACTCGGCACAGTTTGAGTCGGCGTCGATGCCATCGGTTTTGTTGGCAACCACAAACACCTTTTTCTCTTGCTTGCGCAGGTGCTGGGCAATGGCCTGATCGGCCACCGTCATACCGGCACGGGCATCCACAAGGAACAGCACCACATCCGCTTCTTCGATCGCCAGCAGAGACTGCTCGGCCATTTCGGTTTCGATACCCTCTTCGGAGCCATCAATACCGCCGGTATCAACAACGATAAAGTCAAAGCCGTCATAGCTCGCCTGGCCGTATTTACGATCACGAGTAAGGCCCGGGAAGTCCGCAACAAGTGCGTCGCGGGTGCGAGTTAAGCGGTTGAACAATGTCGATTTACCGACATTAGGTCGCCCAACTAAGGCGATCACAGGAAGCATAATGTACCTCTTCAAATAACAAAAAAGCTCCGCCGTAGCCATCTGGCCTAAGGCGAAGCCTATCTTAGGACATAGCCTAATTAACTAAATTATTGCGCTTTAATGGCGCTGACTTCACCGTCGCGAGTGATAACAATCAAGCGGTCATCGGCAAGGATAGGCTCAACATAAAAGCCCGAGTCATCAAATTCATGACGCGCTACCAACTCACCGCTATTGCGGTCAATCCAGTGCAGATTACCTTCTTGGTCGCCTACTGCCAGGTAGTTGCCTAATACCGCAGGGCCGGTAATATACCAACCGCGTAAAGCCGCTTGCGACCAGCGTTCAATGCCCGAGCTCTTATCCAAAGCATAGATAACACCGTCGCTGTCGACCACATAAATGGTGTCGCCAACAATGCTGAATTCGCGATAGCTGCTGTATTCACGTTTCCATACCACGTTGCCGGAGCGGATATCCACCGCCGCCAGGTTACCATTGTAAGCCAGGGTATAAACCATGGCGCCACTGACCTTTGGCTCGGTATCAACATCAACCAAACGCTCAAACTCTGAGGCACCTTTAGGCTGCGCCACTTCGGCTTGCCATGCGGCAAAGCCACTGTCGGCGATTAACACGGTCAATTTACCGGTTTCTTCACCTACCAGCACACCACCATTGGCAACCGTTGGTGAGCTTAAACCACGCAGTGTTAGCGGCGGCACTTCTTGCTCATAGCGCCAGCGCTCTTCACCTGTATCCGGGTGCAAGGCTAACAAGCGGCCTGAACCCAGGTTTACATAGATTAAACCGTCGCCAGCTGCTGGGCGGGATAGCGCCTCACCGGGTACGCTTTTACGCCAAATCAACTCACCTGTTTCGCGATCCAGCGCCACCACCTGACCATGTTCAGAACCGATAAAGATCTTGCCGTAAGCCTGCAGAATACCGCCCGAAAGCTTAGCGCTTTCTTCGCTTGACCAAGGCCAGAAGCCTGAGTCGTCACGCACATCCGTTTGCCACAGGGTATCGCCATCGGCTAAAGATAAGGCTTCAACCTCACCGTTGCGCGCGGCCACAAATACTCTGTCTTTATAAAAGGCTGGCTGCAAACGTGAGAAATAATGCTCAACGCCATCGCCTACCGTTTCTTGCCACACTACCTGGGTTTCGAACTGGTTATTAATTTCCGGTAATACCAACTCTTCTTCGTCGTTCGACGAACAACCCGCCAAGGTCGCCATACATAAGGCAATCCCTGCAAGAGTAACCTTTTTCATCAACCCGCTCCCTACGCAGCTGGCGTTTGCGCTGCCAAATCGTCCAATTTAACTTGCAATAGCGGGTTGCTTTCTAAGCCACCTTTATCCGCCGCGCTTTGATAAGCGATGCGAGCCTGTTCTTTATCGCCTTGAGCCAGGTATATATCACCTTTTAATTCGGCAACAGCGGCTTCATAGCTTGCCGGTAATTCGGTGCCCAGGGTTGCTAAGGCAGCATCATAGTTTTGCTGTGCCAATTGCACTCGCGCTAAACGCGTGGTGGCAATGGCTTTAAGCTCTTTAGTCGGTGCATGTTGTTGTGCCCAGGTCAGTTTCTCTGCGGCTACATCAAGTTGCTGCGCATCTACCGCTTCTTTGGCGGCAACAAAGGCGGCCAATACGGCGTAGCTTGAACCTTCATGCTGCTGCATCAGGGTTTCGCTTTGCGCGATCACATCGGCACCTTCAACTTCTGTGCTTTGTGCTACCTGATTAAATGCATCCGAAGCTGCTTCGGCGCTGGTGATCTGGTGCTGGTTATAGGCTTTCCAGCCGTACAAGCCACCCAGGCCGATAACGATACCAAGGGCGATTGATACGCCGTGTTCTTTAAAAAAGCCTTTAATCGCTTCTGCTTGTTGTTCTTCTGTTGAATAAATTTCCATCATTACCTCTTAGACTTGGGTCTAAATCATGTCAGCCAACAGCTGGGTAATTTCATCCAAGGCCAATGTTAACTGTGGTTTTTCTTCGCGTAGGTATTTCACAGTTACCACACCTTGGTTGAGTTCATCTTCGCCTAAAATCAGTGCCACTTCGGCACCGCTTTTATCAGCACGTTTTAATTGTTTCTTAAAGTTGCCGCCACCGGCATGTACCAAGACACGTAAGCCAGGCACGTCGGCGCGCAGCTTAGAGGCGATCACAGGGGCTTGAATGCTAGCCTGCTCACCCATGGCCGCTACATACACATCGGCGTTGCGGCGTATTTCGCCAACACAGTCAAGAGCCTGAAGTAGCAACACCAAGCGCTCCATACCCATGGCAAAACCAACTGCAGGGGTGGCCTTGCCGCCTAGTTGCTCAACCAGACCGTCGTAACGACCACCGGCACAAACGGTACCCTGAGCGCCCAGGCTCTCGGTGACCCATTCAAACACGGTACGGTTATAATAATCCAGACCACGAACCAACTTTTCGTTAACCTGGTATTCGATACCCGCAGCGTCTAATCGTTCACACAAATTAGCAAAATGAGCACGTGATTCTTCATCCAGGTGCTCGGACAGCTTAGGCGCATCTACCAGGATGGCTTGTACGTCCGGATTTTTGCTGTCCAAAACGCGCAGCGGATTTGAGTGCATACGACGCTTGGAGTCTTCGTCCAGCTTGTCTTCATGCAGCTCAAGATAGGCCACCAGGGCATCACGGTAGGCGGCGCGTGCTTCGTTTGAACCTAATGAGTTCAGCTCCAGGCGCACATGCTCGCTAATACCGAATTGCTGCCACAGCTGCGCCGTCAACATGATCACTTCGGCATCAATATCGGCACTGGCAATACCAAACACTTCCAGACCAAACTGGTGAAACTGACGGTAACGGCCTTTTTGCGGACGCTCGTGACGGAACATGGGACCCATATACCAAAGGCGCTGTTCCTGGTTGTACAGCAGGCCATTTTCGTTACCGGCACGTACACACACGGCCGTACCCTCTGGGCGCAATGTCAAGCTGTCGCCGTTGCGATCCTCAAAGGTATACATTTCTTTTTCAACGATATCGGTTACTTCACCGATAGAACGCTTAAACAGGTCGGTTGACTCAACAATGGGGAAACGGATTTCTTGATAACCAAATGAGGCCACACACTGACGCAAAGTGTCTTCCACTTTTTGCCATACTTGGGTGTCGCCCGGAAGGGTGTCGTTCATGCCGCGAACTGCTTGAATTTGTTTTGCCACTGATAATCCCAAAATTCTGTAGTAGGCTGCGCTGAGCCCGTGAAAAAGCGTCGATAAAGCGCGCTATTATAGCCTGATTGCGCCGCTACCACCAAGTACCGGCGCCGGCCTTAATCAACTAATTTAATGTCAATTGGCTGCTGCTGTTCCTGCTTGGCAAGGTATTCGCGCACGTGCTGCTCCAGCTGCTCAACGATATGATCGTTGTCGATGCGGGTCTTTTGACGCTCACCATTGATATACAAGCCAGAACGACGGTTGGCACCGGCCAAGCCGATATCGCTGACCAGGGCTTCGCCTGGGCCGTTCACAACACAACCGATCACCGACACCGTCATCGGTGTGATCACATCTTCTAAGCGCTCTTCCAATTGGTTCATGGTGCTGACCACATCAAACTCCTGACGAGAGCAGCTCGGGCAGGCAATAAAGTTAATGCCACGCGAACGAATACGCAGGGATTTTAGGATATCGAAACCCACCTTGATCTCTTGCACAGGATCGGCGGCAAGGGATACGCGTAAGGTATCGCCAATGCCCTCAGCCAATAACATGCCAAGACCCACCGCGGATTTCACCGAACCGGAGCGGAAACCGCCGGCTTCGGTAATGCCTAGGTGCAGAGGTTGATCTATCTCTTTAGCCAGCAGGCGATAGGCGCCTACCGCCAGGAATACGTCGGAGGCCTTAACCGATACCTTAAACTGGTCGAAGTTAAGACGCTGGAGAATTTCCACATGACGCATGGCCGATTCCAACAGCGCCTCGGGCGTTGGCTCACCATATTTTTCCTGCAAGTCACGCTCTAAGGAGCCACCGTTGACACCGATACGGATAGGAATATTGCGCGCGCCGGCGGCATCAACCACGGCACGGATCCTGTCTTCGCTGCCGATATTACCCGGGTTAATGCGCAAACAATCGGCGCCATATTCCGCCACCTTCAGGGCGATGCGGTAGTCGAAGTGAATATCTGTGACCAGGGGAATATCGACCTGCTCTTTTATGCTTTTAAATGCTTCAGCGGCCGCCATGGTGGGTACGGACACTCGCACGATATCGGCACCAGCCTGGGCGATATCCTGAATTTGCTTCACCGTGGCATCGACATCCATGGTGTCGGTATTGGTCATGGATTGCACGGCAATGGGCGCACCATCGCCAATCGGCACATCGCCAACATAAATACGCGTAGACTTGCGGCGCTTGATTGGTGACTCTGAAAACATACTACTTACTCTGTTAACGGTAATGAAAATTTAGCTAAACGGTTTGGTGGAAAATGCGAAATATCCACGGCTTCCCCATTGACGCTGACGCTAACCACATCATGCTTGCCCAGGGTGACCGCAAAGGGGGCCAAACCTACTAGCTCTAACTCTTGCCCCGCTTGTTTAATGTCATAGGCCAAGCGTTTTCCCTTGGCATCCTGCACTTCAACCCAGCATTCACCGCTAAAGCGCATAATCACTCTTTGCTCACCGGCGGCCAGGGGCGCTTCAGCCAGGGGCGCTTTAGCCAGGGGCGCCTCCTCCGGGGGCATTTCTTCGGCAGTTTCGCCCTTGTCGATTTGCACTACACCCTGGTTAGGTTGGGGGTTATCAACTTTATCAGGCAACTCTGCGACGCCTTGTTGCGGATTTACCTGTTGAGCTTGCTCAGACTCTTGCAAAGTCCCAGGGCCCGCATCAATAAGACTAGGCTGTTCAGGCTCTGGTGCCGGAGCCGCCACTATATCCGCGGCCAAGGGTGTGGTTTCCACAACCTGCTCGTCACTGTCTTGCCACCACCAGAACAGGGATGAACCTAGAATAATAGCGAGGATGGCATAACTGAAAAGCATCAAACGATTGTCGTGCGCTTCTTTTTCGGTGCGTCGCGAGAAGCTCTGCATGCTTGCCTGTTCTTGTGCCTGAGGCTCTGGCTCAATAGCGGCCAACAAGGGAGCCGAGTCCAAAGCCAGCACCTTGCAATAAGCCTTGATATAGCCACGCACAAAAATAGTGGCGCCCAGACCGGCAAAACGCCCTTGCTCTAAATCATCGAGCTTGCGCACCGTCAAATTTAGCTTGCGCGCCAGTTGCTCCTGGCTTAACCCTTGTTGTTCCCTAGCACCGGCTAACTGCTTGCCTATGGCAATAGCGGCTGATTCCTCCTCAGCCTGCTGTGCTACTTCACCACTGTCACTCATAATCGATAATTCTTCGGATCTGCTATATATACTTTATCGCCCGGAACCAATTTGCTGTTTTCTTCAATCTGGTTCCACTCCAAAAGCTTTTCCATACGCACATTGTATTTCCTGGAAATTTCAAACAAGGTATCACCCTCAGCCACGGTATGATAATTATACGGTTGCTGTAAGTAAATCTTGCGGCCAACTTGCACATGATCGGCACTGACGAGGTTATTCCACTTACGTAAGGTGCTTAGACGGATATTATAGCGGGTCGAAACATTAAACAGGTTTTCACCCTTTTGCATCACATGGAAAGGGATTTCTTTTTTACCCGCAGTATTGGCAATGGCCATTTGCTCAACCACCTTGGCCTTTGGCGTCACCACCTCGGCTGCAGGGCTTACATCTTCGACCTGCTCCTGAGATTCAGCGGCTTCTTCATGCTGTGCACCGTTAGCAGCAAGCTGCTCGGTCACATCCTCAGCCTCCGGCTTATCTTCTGCAGTAACATCCGCAGCCAACTGCAAGGAAGCAAACTCACGCGCCAATTCTGACTGTAATTGATCCTTTTGCTCGGCCAGGGTAGTAACGCTAGATTCGTCAGGCTTCTGGGTCGAAGACTCAGTCGAGGTCTCAGTCGAAGGCTCTGCTTTAGCTTTTTCTTCAGCCTTGCTCTTTGCTGCGTCTAGAGATTTAGTCGCGGCTTCGGCAGTAGGCTTGGCTGACAGCTCAGTCGAAGACTTAACTTCAGATACCAGCTCTTGCTCTGCACTCTTAGCCGATGCCGTAAGCTCAGATGCTAAGTCATTGGCCGCTTCAGTTTTTTGCTCGGTTGCCGTTTCAACAGCAGCCATTTGTTCGCTGGCCTGATTCTCGACGGCGATAGCTTCGGCCGAAGCTTCTTCTCCCAGTTCATCCGCTGTTTCAAGCATGGTGTCGGTTGCCGTCTCGACTGTCTCGGCAGAAAGCTCAACTGCTGAGTCGACTGAAGGCTCTGCCGAAGGCTCAACTTCCGCCTTAACATCAATTTGCTCCGCCACTGTGTCTACTGCTTCGGCAGCCACTTCCACAGCTGTCTCGGCTGCTACGGTCGCAACCGAGGTCTCAACAAATTCTGCCGCTGGTGCGGCCGCAGTTAAGACCACAGCACTGGCTTCTGATTCAGCACCGGTCTTTTTCTTCACAACCTTAATCTTAGGTTTGGCAACGATTTGATTGCCTTCCATGCTGTCTTGCAGCTCGGTGAGCTTGTGACGACGGTACTGTTCACGCAATTGTTCAAATTCACTGGCGCTGTAGCGCTGTTCGCGAATAATGCGCGCTTCTATCGACGATGGGTAAGTGACGGTAATGGTTTCGGCCAACTTACGGGCATCTTCAATATGACCCATACGGTCATGGATCAAGTAGCCAAGTAAAAGGGAACGTGACGAGATACGACCGGTGCGCTGGTAGCGATTTAACACCTGCTGAGCATTATAAAAGTCACTTTTAGCATACTTTACCGCAGCCAGGTTGATTAGGCTTGATGGGCGTAACGAGCTGTGCTGCAGGGAGTCTTCTAAGAAGGTTTCGGCAGCATCAAACTTATCAAATTCCAGCGCACACAGCGCCAGGTTTTCATAACTTTCCGCTACGCGCAGGTAACTCGGAACCTCAATGGCAGCCATAAACTTATCGACCGCTAGATCATACTCACCGATATCACATAAAAACACCCCGTAGTTGTTTAGGGTGTTAGGATCGTTCGGCTCTAGACTGAGTGCCTTTTCATAAGCGTCTTTAGCTCGTTGCTTCTCACCAACCTGCTGGTAGTAATAAGCAATGGAGTAATGTACCTCTGGCAGTTCCGGGGCGAATTTAGCAGCACGTTCTAGGTTATATTTGGCTTGCGTGCTATCGCCTTGGGAAAGGTAATTTAAGGCAAGGGAGATTCGGGTGCGGGCGGCTTCTACGTTATTGATTTTCTTTTCAACAACGGGCTTGTCACTGCCCACATATGTACTTTCGGTTACACACCCACCAAGGGCGAGTAAGCTTATACTGGTCACTAACAGCTTGCGCATGGCTTAGCCTCGTTTATTCCGTTATTGCACCTATCATTACTGAAAAGCCCTTTTGTTTCATCAATTATTTGAAAAAAGGGCTTATTTTTATGTTACTGAGAGACATTTACCGCGATTGCGTTCTTTTCTCGCTCCTGGCGTTTGGCCAGTCGCTTGGTTCTATCGACTACATCACCCACCAGCTGACCACAAGCGGCATCGATATCATCGCCTCGGGTACGTCTGACTATGGTGGTGATGCCGGCGGCTTGCAGTACCTTGGAGAAACGGTCGATGCGTGAGTTGCTGGAACGACCATATTCATTGCCCGGGAAGGGGTTGAATGGGATCAAGTTCACCTTAGAAGGCGTGCCTTTTAGGGTTTGCACCAACTCATGGGCATGATCCGTGCTATCGTTTACTTCCTGCAGCATCACGTATTCTACCGTCACTTCCTTATTCGCTTTAGACCCGTCGATATAACGACGACAAGCGGCCAGGAACTCTTCGATCGGGTACTTCTTGTTAATTGGTACCAACTCGTCACGCAATGGATTGTTCGGTGCGTGCAAAGAAATAGCCAGAGCCACGTCGATTTGCTCTTTAAGCAAATCAAGGGCCGGCACCACGCCTGAGGTACTTAGGGTAACGCGACGTTTCGACAGGCCAAAGGCCCAATCGTCCATCATCAGTTCCATCGCAGGCACGACGTTTTTAAGGTTTAGCAAAGGCTCACCCATGCCCATCATGACCACATTGGTAATAGGACGACGGGTGCTATCGCCATGCAGGCCGATATCTTTGGCCACACGCCACACCTGACCTATGATTTCCGACACCTTAAGGTTACGGTTAAAGCCCTGCTGCGCGGTCGAGCAGAAGGTACATTCAAGGGCACAGCCAACCTGAGAAGACACACACAAGGTAGCGCGGTCTTTTTCCGGGATCCACACAGTTTCTACTTCCTGGCCACCATCAAGGATAAGTGCGTACTTGATAGTACCGTCGCTAGAAGGTTGTTTAACCGTGATCTCCGGCGCACGAATTTCACATTCGGCTTGCAGGCGAGCCTTCAGCTTCTTATTCAGATTGCTCATTTCTTCGAAGTTATCGATGCCGAAATGATAGATCCACTTCATCACCTGATCGGCACGAAACGGCTTTTCACCAATGGATGCAAAATAGTCGCGCATACCTTGGCGATTAAAATCGAGTAAATTGATTTTTTTCTCAGTCGTGGCCATGAATAAACCTCTATCAGGTGACGGATAAAACGAAGGCGGCAATTGTACACAATTTAACCATTATAGCAATTTCTTAGTTCACTCAGCGCAGAGCAAATAAACTAAGGAATTGCATGAGACAAGAAAAGGGCCTGAAGGCCCTTCCCTGGTTCTGCTTACAACTCGAAATTAACGAGTACGTGGGCAGATTTCTTCTTCAGCGAAGAAGTAAGCGATTTCGCGAGCAGCAGACTCAGGAGCGTCTGAACCGTGTACCGCGTTCTCGTCGATGCTGTCAGCATAGTCAGCACGTAGAGTACCAGCAGCCGCTTCAGCTGGGTTAGTAGCACCCATGATTTCGCGGTTTTTACGTACTGCATCTTCACCTTCAAGAACCTGAACCATTACTGGGCCAGAAGTCATGAAAGAAACAAGGGCACCAAAGAAAGGACGCTCTTTGTGCTCAGCGTAGAAGCCTTCAGCTTGCTCTTGTGAAAGGTGAACCATTTTAGATGCTACGATCTTAAGACCAGCAGACTCGAAACGGTTGTAGATTGCACCGATGTGGTTTTTAGCTACCGCATCAGGCTTAACGATAGAGAAAGTGCGCTCTAAAGCCATGTGTTGCTCCAAATAACGTTAAATTTAAGTGTTAAACTTTACCGGGCGCGAATTATACGCGCTTTAGCATGAAAATCCTACTACATTGTGACCCAGGCAAGACTAACAAATTTTTGTGACGCTTTGACTAATGGGCCTCACGGAACCCGGGCCATAGACCGGATGCAGCTCCACCAGCTCACCCAAACCCTGATCCAAATCAAAATCCCCAGCGGGCACACGCGCTAGAATCCGCCGCTATTTTTTACCTCAGTTGACTCGGACTCAGCCAAGGATTTAACCATGTCTATCTTTACTCCTGAATTACTTAGCCCGGCGGGCAGCTTAAAAAACATGCGCTACGCTTTTGCTTATGGCGCCGATGCGGTTTATGCCGGACAACCCAGATACAGTTTACGGGTGCGCAACAACGAATTTAATCTCGCCAACTTAGAGCAGGGTATCAATGAAGCCCATGCGCAAAATAAAAAGCTTTACGTGGTGTCTAACATCGCTCCGCATAATGCCAAGGTAAAAACCTATTTGCGTGATATCGAGCCGGTTATCGCCATGAAACCGGATGCGCTGATCATGTCCGATCCGGGTCTGATCATGCTGGTGAAAGAAAAATGGCCGGATATGCCCATTCATTTGAGCGTGCAGGCCAATGCGGTGAACTATGCCAGCGTGCTGTTCTGGGCTAAGCAAGGCATAGAGCGGGTTATTTTATCCCGGGAATTGTCACTGGAAGAAATCGGTGAAATCCGCGAGCTTTGCCCTAACACCGAGTTAGAAGTGTTTGTGCACGGCGCCCTGTGTATGGCCTATTCTGGGCGTTGCCTGCTCAGCGGTTATATCAACAAGCGTGACCCGAACCAAGGCACCTGCACCAACGCCTGTCGCTGGAGCTATGATGTCAAACCCGGCGAAGAAACAGAAACCGGTGACCTGGTGCACAAGATCGATCCGACTCTGGGCCTGGGTGAGCCAACCAAGGAAGTCTTTATGCTCGAAGAGCAAGGTCGCCCGGGGGAATACATGCCTGCATTCGAAGACGAGCACGGCACCTACATCATGAATTCCAAGGACCTGCGCGCGGTGCAATATGTGGATGCGCTGACGCGTATGGGTGTGCACAGCTTGAAGATAGAAGGCCGCACCAAATCCTTCTATTACGTGGCACGCACCGCTCAGGTTTATCGTCGCGCCATCGACGATGCGGTGGCCGGCAAGCCCTTCGACCCGACGCTGATGAAGAGCCTGGAGCATCTGGCACACCGTGGCTATACCGAAGGCTTCTTAAAGCGCCATGCACATCAGGACTACCAAAATTATGACTATGGCCATTCGGTCTCCGACTCGCAGCAGTTTGTCGGTGAAGTGTTAGGACGCACCAACAATGGCCTGGTGGAAATCGATGTGAAAAACAAATTCTGTACCGGCCATTCGTTAGAGCTGATGACGCCACAGGGCAATATCAACTTTAACCTTGAGCATATGGAAAATAAAAAGGGCGAAAGCATAGACGATGCTAAGGGCTCGGGCCATATAGTTCGTATTCCACTGCCGGAAGATCTGGACCTGGATAAAGCCATACTGCTGCGCAACCTAGCGCCGGGTCAGGACACTCGTAACCCCTTCCCTACCCAGGGGTGAGACTACAAGGCATTGTGATAGGCGGTAATACGGCGCTCTAAATCCAGTTCCAGCACCACCTGAGTGCGGTGTGGTAACTGAGTTAAGGCATGACGGGTAAGGCGCTCAAAGTAGCTTATAAAATCAGCGACTTGCGTCTTGCTCATGGTGTGGGTCGTATGACCGACGCGGGCAATCAGTTTTTGCTCCTGCTGCCAGCGCCAGGCCAGCACCGCATCGAAGCTTGGCGCCTTCAGCATTATACTGATATCGGCATCGGCAAATACCGGCTGATAATGCTGTGCCAGGCAAGTATTCACATAGCGCCGCCAGCGGCCATCCGCATCTTGCTCTTGCTCAAGGGCATTAATGGGCACCAGCAAGGCTTCTTCGCTTTGCGCTGGTGTGCCCACACACCAGCCTTCAATAATAAGCACGTCGATGGGGCGCGAGAAGTGCTGCCACTCCCCGGGGTCACAGGGCTCGTCCATCGCTTTATTGAAGCGTGGCACGCTCAGCGGTGCTTGCCCCTCACGCACAGCGTCCACCAGCTTATGCAAACGGTCTATATCATGTGTTCCGGGCACGCCCCGGGTCACCAATAAGGGATGCACCTGCTGCGCCAATTCATAACGCTGCGCCTGGGAGTAGTAAAAGTCATCCAAGGAGCAGGCGCAGACATTAAGTCCGCCTTCTTCCCGCAGGTGGCAGGCGAGATAATCCGCCAGAGTGCTTTTGCCCGAGCCTTGCGCGCCGTTGATAGTCACAAACAGTGCTGCCCTTGGCTTTTTGGTGGCACTAATTTGCTGCGCCAAGGGCGCAAAATAGTCCGTGATCTGTGCCCCATACTGAGCTGTCAGTTTATGACGAGATAAAAATGCCGCTGTATCCATCTTAGCGCTCTGCCCTTTTGTTACCCTGTCTAGCCTCAGTGCATACCCTGGGCCAACATATAAGTACATTATAAAACAGTGGCTTATTTACTCCACCTTGAAGAGTGGCACCAGTTTGGTGCAACAAGGAGCCCAACCGAGCGACGTTTACACATCAAGCATTCTTTGTTTTAGATCAAAACAAGGCGAATTAGCCTCACCTTGGCTAGTGAGTCACAGGGGAATTTTATGTACCATCGCGCACCTGCGTTTATGGGGTAAAAAAATGTCATTACTGATCAACGACAAATGCATTAACTGCGATATGTGCGAACCCGAGTGCCCGAATGGTGCCATTTATATGGGTGCGGAGATTTATCAAATAGAGCCAAGTAAATGCACCGAATGCGTCGGCCATTATGATAACCCAACCTGTGTGAGCGTATGCCCCATCGACTGTATCAAGCCCGACCCCGAGCATAAGGAAACACTCGCTGAGCTCGCCGATAAATATGTACAGCTAACACAAGGCGACGAGCCCAACTAACCACCTGCATGGATTAATCCTTAGCAGGCGTGACATCAGTTTGTTTGTCACTCGGCAGCGCCTTCGTTGGCTGCAACAACATCTGGGTGAGCGAGTCTTGTATGGCCTTTCTCTGCGCCGCCACTAACTGGGCCAACGCCTCTTGCGTGGTCTGCTTAATGGCCTGCTCCACTTCCTGCACCAGGGTATTGGCATGGGTCAGTGAGCTCATTAACAGTAGACCGGAAACTATGGCTGCATGTAGGTATTTCATAATGGTATCCTTGGTTCAAGCTAGTAAGTAAATGTCTCTTAGTTACTATCAACGACCGTGCCAAAATAAAATAACCATAAAATTCAACAACCTGAAAACATGGTTCTATTTTCACCACACAAATAACGTCCGCGAACGGACACCTCTGTGTCCAAGGCCGGACACCTCTGTGTCCAAGGCCGGACACTTATCGTCATCCATCTAGAAATATGATTTTGTGGGTCGGCGCGCTGTGCCGACATTGCTACAGAAGGGCATTTTTGTCGGCCTAAAAGACCGACCTACAAAGCCGGCCTACATCTAGGGCTATGTTATGCGCCGACTATGCCCAGGGGTGTGGCGGTGCGCCAGGCACCGCGGGTAAAGTCTGGAATAGTGATGGACTCACTGCGATTGGCTACCGATTGCGCCGACAGTGGCGAAATCACCGACCAGGCGGCGCCGTCATAGACATCCTGATCCAAGGCCTCACCATTTCGTAAACAATAGATCATGCGCCAGAACATCAAGAAATCCATACCGCCATGACCGCCATTGCGCTCGGCTTCTGCACCCATTTTCTGCCACAAGGGGTGATCATATTTATCGTACCAGGGCTGCATATCGTATTCCCATTCGTGGAAACTCTTGTTGCCGCCATGCTCCAAGGCAATGCGGTTAGGGAAACCGGCGAAAACCCCATTGGTGCCCTGGATCAGGTTGTGACGACTATAGGGGCGCGGCGTGGTGGTATCGTGTTGCACCATGATACTGCGGCCGTTAACGGTTTTGATCAGCGTGGTATTCATGTCGCCGGCAATATACTTAAGTTGATTACGCCCGTGCTCCGCCGGGAATTCACGCTGGGCGTAGGCGGCACGGCCCAGAGCAGGCGAGCTCATGGAGGTGAGGTAATCAAAACGATCACCCCGGTTGATATTCATATACTGGGAAACCGGGCCCAAACCGTGCGTGGGGTAAAGGTTGCCATCACGGCGCGTATGCCAGGCGGTACGCCACGAGCCTGTCTTGTGCTCGATTTCTTTCATCTGCCAGCGCAGCTCATGAATATAGGCCGCCTCACCGTGAAGTAACTCGCCGAAGACCCCCTGGCGCACCATGTTCAATACCATCAACTCGTCACGGCCGTAGTTGACGTTTTCCATCATCATGCAGTTTTTCTGGGTGCGCTCGGCGGTGTCGACTATCTCCCACATTTCTTCAACCGTCAGCGCCAGTGGCACCTCGACAAAGGCGTGCTTGCCACTGTTCATGGTGTCGATGGCCATGGGCGCATGCCAGCGCCAGGGCGTGGAAATAATCACTATGTCTATATCATCGCGGGCCAACATGTCTTTATAGGCCAGCTCGCTGTCACCGTAGGCGGTGGGTTTTTCCTTGCCTTCTTGAACCAGGAAGTCGACGGCGCGATCCAGCACCTCTTGGTGAGTATCACAAATGGCTTTGATTTCGGCGCCCTCAATGTAGCTCATGCGTTTTACATGGCCATAGCCACGCTGACCCACACCGATAAAGCCGACCCGCACCACATCCATTTTTGGGGCGATTAAACCGATCACCGATTGGCCTTGCGCCTTTGGTGTAGCCGCAGCGCCAGCGGCTGAACCGGTCCCGGCGCAGCCCGCCATCGACGCCGTCGCGGCGGCACCGGCCACCGCTCCCGCCGCCTTTAAAAAATCGCGTCTGTTGAATTGTTTCATGCTCGTTCCTCAGTCTTGCCTTTCCAGGCTTTTCTAGCAAGCTAGCGTAAAGCACCAAGGCAGGCAAAAGGAACGAGATTAATGGCAAATGAAAGCGATAAAAAACCCAGCTATTTGCTGGGTCTGTAGTTTAAGCATTATCAATCAGCGACTTAAGCCTTTTTTGTTGCGCCAGTACGCTGCGATACAGGGCAAACTGATTATTGGCTCTGTCGAGATTATGGCGGCCGTGCTTAATGCTGAAATAATGGTCGCCGTCGATATAGTCGGTAAGAAAACGCACCCCGATCATAAAGGGCATCACCCTGGCGCCAAGCCAGAAGCTGGCCTTTTCCTCGGCGGTAATGTGCGCCTTTAAAGGCTCAATGTAGCCCTTAACCAGGGCGGCAAAGATTTCTTCACGCACCCGCACATTCGCCAGGTTAATACTGTCTTCTTCTTCCGGCGAGCAGAAGGTGCGCACCATGTCGCCAAAATCGAATAACCAATAACCAGGCATGCAGGTGTCCAGATCGATCACCGCTTTGGCCGCGGGCGCTGCCGCGGGTGCAGCCGCGGGCGCTGCCACAGGCGCAGCCTTTGGCTCTGACGTACCCTGCTTGTCACTAAACAACATATTGTTGATTTTGGTGTCGTTATGACAAGGACGCAAAGGTATTTGCGCGGTAACCGTCACCACTTCATCTATTAGGAAAGCTTGCTCGCGACAAAAATCCAACTGCTGCTGTACGTCCTTAACACGACCGAGTTTATCGGCTTGCACGGCCTGCTCCAGCATGTCCATGCGCATGGCGAGATTATGAAAATCCTTGATCACCGGATACAAGGACTCGGCGTCGAAATCCTGCAGCGCGGCGGCAAAGCGACCAAAGGCACTGGCAGCAACCTGAGCCTGCAAGGGCGACCGCACCACCTCTTCACTGCGGCTGTTACCGATAAACTCCAGGGCCCGCCAATGCTCACCATCAGTGCTCAGCAAATAGCTCCCCTCCAGGGTGGGCACATGCTTGATCACTTCAAGATCATACTGGCTTGCCTGATGTTTTTGCATCAGGTGCTGCTCAATTTTACGGGCATTGGCGACTAGTTTTTCGGGCTCAGGAAAGACTTGGGTATTGAGTTTCTGCACCACCACACTGCCATCGCGATGTCCTAACAACATGGTGGTATTGATATGGCCGTTGCCTATGGTCTTTAAGCTCAGTGGTGGCGCAAAGCCGTATTGCTGCGCTAACAGCTGCGCATAATAATCTGTATTCATAGGTGTATGTTTGGCAGCCCCGTTACTTATGGCTTAATCCCTTAAGCGCGGCGATATTCCGAGCCAGTAGGGGCAATTCATCTTTATAGGTCATCCCCATCCAAGCCTGCTTGGCGGCGTATACCTCGACCACAGCTAAGTGCTGGTCAATGCCGTATTGGATTTGATCGGGAAGATAATACTCCTTTGCGTTGCCCTTGTCATGGTGACCAAGGAAGTCAGCAAAGTTTTCTGCCAAAATCGTAAAGAGTCGCTTGTCTATCCCCCAAAAGGTCATGGACGCAAGGACATCCGAAGCCAAAGCTCTCGCCTGTCCCTTGTCGTTGAGGCCAACTAAGGTGCCATCTTCCTGGTATTGGATATTCAGCACTTCATCTACGCGCAAGAGTTGCTGCAGCTCATTAAGGGCACAAATACCGCGATTAACTCCTCCTTGCTCCGACAAGGTTTGTTGCAGTGGATAGGCCACACAGGCCCAGTTGCTGCTGCGCTTAAAGTGTTGCACCAGTTGCTTATAGGCCTGGCTGCCGTAATAATCATCGGCGGTGATCACTATGGCCTTGTCGATAACCGCCTCTTTCGCGCATAACAGTGCATGACCCGTGCCCCAGGGCTTTTGCCGCTGTGCTGCACGCTGTGCGTGCTCGGCGGGAACATCTTCAAGGCGCTGCTCAACCAGGGTGACTTCCAGATCGGCGGGCAGCTTAGGCAATATCTCTTGCTCAATATAAGCGCGCACGGCAGCGTTGATCACCAGCACCAGATGGCGAATACCGGCGTGATAAGCATCTTCAATGCTCAATTCCATTATGGTGCGATTGACTCCGGGCAGCGGGGCGATTTGCTTGGCGCCGCCAAAACGACTGCCTAATCCGCCCGCCAACACGACCAAACTAATATGAGGATTCACAAGCACTTATCCATTACTGCAAAAATGAGAGTGTAACGACTAGCGTCCCGGCACTGCAAATATCTGGGTTAGCATACCCGTTTAAATGCCGCTAACCGATATTTAAGCACAGGTACTTTTCTTCCAGATACTCGTCCAGTCCCTGATGGCCGCCTTCGCGTCCCAGGCCCGATTGCTTTACGCCGCCAAAGGGTGCAACCGGGTTGGAAATAAGCCCTTCGTTGATCCCCACCATACCGTATTCCAGTGCCTCGCCGACACGGTAAATCTGGCTTATGTCCTGACTGTAAAAATAAGCCGCCAAACCATAAGGAACGGCATTGGCCTGAGTAATCGCCTCGGCCTCATCGCTAAAGGTGGCGACGGTAAGCACGGGACCAAAGATCTCTTCCTGACTGATGCGCATCTCGGCATTTACATTGGTAAGCAACAGCGGCGCCACATAGTTACCGTCTAAGGAAGCAGCCTGGTTAACCTGTTTGGCACCTTGTTCAAGCGCGTCTTCTACCAGTTGCAACACCTTGTCTTTGGCGGCAGGGTAAATCAAGGGACCAATATCCACCCCGGCACTAAAGCCATCACCCACCCTTAAGGCCTGGACTCGTTCGGCCAGTTTGACGGTTAAGTCCTCAGCGACGCTCTCATCCACCAAGACTCGGTTTACACAGACACAGGTTTGTCCGGCATTGCGAAATTTGCTGGCAATAATGCCATCGGCGGCCTTATCCAGATCGGCGCTGGCAAACACCAGCAGGGGTGCGTTACCGCCAAGCTCCATGGAGGTGCGTTTTATCGTTGGGGCACACTGGGCCAGTAATTGCCTGCCCACGGCGGTGGAGCCGGTAAAGGTGAATTTGCGCACCACCTCTGAAGCACAGAGCTGCTCTCCCACTTCCTTGGCGCGATCGCTCAGCAGCACATTAAAAGCGCCCGGTTCGAAGCCGGCTTCATGGGCTAAGTGCGCCAGGGCCAAGGCAGATAAAGGCGTATGCTCGGAGGGTTTTAAAATAAAGCTGCACCCGGCGGCATAAGCCGGTGCCACCTTGCGGGTGATCATGGCGATAGGAAAATTCCACGGAGTGATGCCGGCCACCACGCCCACACCTTGCTTAATAACCGAAATTCTATGCTTGTCATTGCTGGCGGGAATAAGCTCACCATAGCTTCGCCTGGCCTGCTCGGCATACCATTTTATATAGTCGGCCCCATATTTAACCTCCCCAAGCGCTTCCGCCAAGGGCTTGCCCTGCTCCTTGGTCATCAGCTCGGCCAGTGCCTGCTGGTTAGCGATCACCAGGTCATACCAACGCTCAAGCACCTGGGCACGATGCTCACAACTGGTATTTTTTAAACTGCTAAAGGCCCGCTCGGCGGCACTAATGGCTTGCTCGACTTGAGCCGCTGTTACCCGGGATACGCTCGCCAAAACACTGTTGTCGGCGGGATTAAATACATCAAACTCCCCCTCTCCCTCTAGCCACTGGCCATCGATAAAGGACTGGGTAAATAACAAGGCCGTACTCATATAAGTCTCCCAATAAAAAAGCCGCTGATTCTATGATACAGCGGCTTTTTCTAATTTACATGCGTGAAAGCTTAATGCTCTTCATTCACTATATTGAGGTTGTATTTGGGGATCTCAACCACCAAATCCTCGTCGGCTACTCTGGCCTGGCAACCCAGGCGCGACTCAGACTCTAGCCCCCAGGCTTTATCCAGCATATCATCTTCAAGCTCATCGCTTTCTTCCAAAGAGTCAAAGCCCTCACGAATAATCACATGGCAGGTAGTACAGGCACAGGACTTTTCGCAGGCATGAGGAATGCTGATGCCATTTTTAAGCGCCACATCCAATACCGTCTCACCGGCCTTGGCTTCGATGGCTGCGCCCTCTGGGCATAGCTCTTCATTGGGTAAAAAGATAATTTGTGGCATTGCTTATACCTCATCTACTGATTGGCCTTTCAAGGCCTTTTTAATTGATGCATCCATACGACGGGCGGCAAACTCGCTACTCGCCGCATCCACCTTTTCGATGGCGTCTTTAATCTTTTGTGGCTCTGTGGTGCTGGCACTGATCGCCTGCATCTCTGCCATGGCTTCACGTAGCGTCGCCAGTTCTTGCTCGTCCAGTAAGTGGCTGTCGGTGGCAAGCGATGCTTCCAAAGCTTCATGTACGCGTAAGACTTCTACCTGTTGCTCTTTGAGCATACGCGCCTGCATATCTTCTTTGGCGTTGCTCATCGAGGACTTAAGCATCTCGGCTACCTGATCATCGGATAAGCCAAATGAAGGTTTCACCTGAATTTCCGCCTGTACGCCGGTGGATTTCTCCATCGCAGTCACGCTTAGCAGACCGTCGGCATCCACATTGAAGGTCACGCGAATATGCGCCGCACCGGCGGCCATAGGCGGAATACCTTTAAGACTGAATTTAGCCAAAGAGCGACAATCGTCAACCAGTTCACGCTCGCCTTGCAGCACATGCAGTGACATGGCCGTTTGCCCGTCTTTAAAGGTGGTAAATTCCTGCGCGCGCGCTACCGGAATGGTGGTATTGCGAGGAATGATCTTCTCGACCAGGCCACCCATGGTTTCCAAACCAAGAGACAGGGGTAATACGTCCAACAGCAACATATCCGCTTCCGGCTTGTTGCCTACCAGGATATCCGCCTGAATGGCGGCACCAATGGCCACAACGCGATCCGGGTCTATGCTGGTTAACGGCTCTTTAGCAAAGAACTCACCCACCTGCTCACGCACGATAGGCATGCGGGTCGAGCCGCCCACCATTACTACCTCTAGTACCTCATCGGTGCCTATTCCGGCATCTTTTAGGGCACGACGACAGCTACGCAGGGTTTTCTTCACCAGAGGCAGAGCCAGTTCGGCGAATAATTCACGCGTGACTTCAACTGTATGCGTTTGTCCATCGAACTCCAGGCCAACATTGACTTTGGCGTAGTTTGTAAGTGCTTCCTTACAAGCTTTCGCTTTATTGATAAATAAACGCAGGGTATTGGCTGATAGGTTTTGAGCTGAAGTTTGCTGCTTGAAGTGTTCAACTAATAACGCATCGAAATCATCACCGCCGAGGGCTGAGTCACCACCGGTAGCCAGCACTTCAAAGACCCCTTTATTAAGGCGCAGGATAGAAATATCAAAGGTACCACCGCCCAGGTCATACACGGCGATTACCCCTTCCTGGCCCGAGTCCAGGCCATAGGCTACCGCCGCGGCGGTTGGCTCGTTCAATAGGCGCAGCACCTTGATGCCGGCCAGTTGCGCCGCATCCTTGGTACTGTGACGCTGGGCATCATCAAAATAGGCAGGAACAGTGATCACCGCGCCGGTAATGGTATCGCCACCGAAGCTTTGCTCGGCACGCTCACGCAGGGCGTTTAAGATATCGCTCGATGCCTGTACCGGGCTGATATTGCCTTGGCGGGTACGAATATGCAAACTGCCGTTGTCATCGCTGAATTCATAGGGCAATTGACCATAGCTACTTTCTATTTCCGCCTGGGTTTTACCTAGGAAACGCTTAACTGAAATCAGGGTATTATGCGGGTCGTCTGCGGCATGAACCGCAGCTTCTTGGCCAACCACATGGCCTTGCTCTAAATAGCGCACAACGGAAGGCAACATGGCGTTACCCAGCTCATCGGTGAGGGTTCTGGCCTCGCCGCTTTGCACCGTGGCCACCAAGGAATTGGTGGTACCTAGATCGATACCTACCGCGAGTTTATGTTCATGAGGTGCCGTGCTTTGCCCCGGCTCAGCAATTTGCAGTAATGCCATGTGTGTTATAAAACCTTTTTACTCAATGCTGATTAGTCACTAGTCGTCAAATAATTCATCTTCAATGCGCTTCAGCTCGTCTTTTAATTTAAAAACAAACTTGAGTTTTCGCACGTTATCCGCCGCTTTTTGCCAATCATTTTCATCCTGGCTGGCTAATAGACTTTGCAGCTCATTGCTGTATTCGTTGTTCAACTCTTTAATGTGCTGCTCTAGCTTGGCAATCGCCGCATCTGGGTCATCGCTTGTCTTGACCTCTTCAAGCTCTTCACGCAGCTCCATTTGCTGCATCAAGAACATAGGATCTTGCAGGGTTTGCTGCTCGCCACGAATTTCCAGACCTAACTCGGCCAGCATATATTCGGCGCGTTTAAGCGGGTGCTTAAGGGTTTGCAGGGCATCGTTAATTTCCGCCGTTTTTTGCACCGCCAGCAGCTTTTCTCGCTCACTGCCGCCACTGTGTCGGTCCGGATGCGCCGCCCGTTGCAAATCTAAATAGCGGGCGCCGATCACTTGCAGATCGACGTCATAATTTACCGGGATCGAAAACAATTCAAAATAACGCATGAAAAACCTTTATAACGAAAAGCCCTACATAAGGTAGGGCTTAAGCGAATACAATACCTGATCCTGAGCAACGCCTTGCCCAATAAGTGCCGTTATACGGTAAAGCTCTCGCCGCAACCACATTCACCATTTTGGTTCGGGTTATTGAATTTAAACCCTTCGTTTAAACCTTCTTTGGTGAAGTCCAGCTCGGTACCATCTATGTATACCAGGCTCTTTGCGTCAACAACGACCGTTACGCCCTTGTGTTCGAAGGTTTCATCACCTTCGCTAAGTTCATCAACAAACTCAAGAACGTAGGCAAGCCCTGAACAGCCTGTGGTTTTAATGCCCACACGCAGACCCAATCCTTTACCACGATTGTCTAGAAAGGATTTTACGCGCTCCGCCGCTGCATCTGTTAAGGTGATTGCCATACTACTGCCTTATTTGCCGTGTTTACTCTTGTAATCTTTAATCGCTGCCTGGATCGCATCTTCTGCCAGAATTGAACAGTGGATTTTCACCGGTGGCAACTCAAGCTCGGCGCTGATGTCGGTGTTTTTGATTTCCGCAGCTTCGTCAAGAGTCTTGCCCTTAACCCACTCGGTTACCAATGATGATGATGCAATGGCACTACCACAACCGTAAGTTTTAAACTTCGCGTCTTCAATAACGCCTTGCTCAGAAACCTTGATTTGTAGCTTCATTACGTCACCACACGCCGGTGCACCAACCATGCCCGTCGCTACGCTTGGATCATTTTTGTCAAGAGAGCCAACGTTACGTGGATTCTCTACGTGATCTATTACTTTATCACTGTATGCCATAACTTTTACCTCGCTACCTTGTTACTGCCAAGGCTTAATGATGTGCCCACTCAACCGACTCTAAATCAATCCCTTCCTGATGCATCTCCCAAAGTGGAGACATCTCACGAAGTCGGCTAATAGACTCTTTAATAAGTTTAACGGTGTAGTCGATTTCTTCTTCGGTGGTAAAGCGACCAATGCTGAAACGGATTGAACTGTGCGCCAACTCATCGTTACGACCTAGGGCACGCAATACGTATGAAGGCTCAAGGCTGGCCGATGTACAGGCTGAACCTGAAGAAACCGCAATGTCTTTAACTGCCATTAGCAGCGACTCACCTTCAACGAAGTTGAAGCTGATATTGACTATGCAGGCACAGAGTGCTCTGGTGCACCGTTGAAGTATACTTCGTCCATATCCTTCATAATGCCGTCGATTAGACGAGTGCGTAAGGCACTGATATGGGCGTGATCTTTATCGAAATCTTGTTTAGCGATGCGGAAAGCCGCACCCATGCCGACGATCTGGTGCGTGGCTAGAGTGCCCGAACGCATACCGCGCTCGTGACCACCGCCGTGCATTTGCGCTTCTAGGCGAGCACGTGGCTTACGACGCACGTAAAGGGCACCAATACCCTTAGGACCATAGACCTTGTGGCCAGAGAAGGACATGAAATCAACTTTCAGCTCTTGCAGGTCAATTTTCACCTTGCCAGCGCTTTGTGCAGCATCAACATGGAACATGATCTTGCGCTCTCGGCACATCTCACCGATGGTGGCGATGTCTTGAATCACACCTAGCTCGTTGTTTACGTGCATTACGCTTACTAGGATGGTGTCATCGCGCATGGCGGCTTCAAGCTTTTTCAGATCAAGCAGACCGTTAGCTTCCACGTCCATATAGGTTACTTCAAAACCTTGACGCTCAAGCTCACGACAAGTGTCGATTACCGCTTTATGCTCGGTGCGCACGGTAATAATGTGCTGGCCTTTCCTCTTGTAGAAGTTAGCGGCACCTTTGATGGCCAAGTTATTTGACTCTGTGGCACCCGAAGTAAATACGATTTCGCGTGGATCGGCATTAATCAGCTCAGCGATATCGTGACGCGCCTGATCGATTGCCTCCTCGGCCTGCCAACCAAAGCGGTGCGAACGTGATGCTGGGTTACCAAAATTACCTTCCATTGTCAGGCATTGCATCATTTCTTCGGCAACGCGCGAGTCCACTGGCGTTGTTGCTGCATAATCTAAATAAATTGGTAACTTCATACTTTCTCCGCTCACGGCAACCCTGGGGTTGCTCACAATTGACAGCTGACTTCTATATTCTCTAACTTGCTCAGGGCATCACTTAGGCTTTTATCCTGGCGCTGGGCCACTTCTTTAATGTCGGACTTATTGACCAACTCGGCTAACGTGATGCCATGTAAAAATTCTTCAATGCGCTGACTTAACTCAGTCCACAGGGTGTGGGTAAGGCAACGCATACCACTTTGGCAGCCGCCCTCAGCACCATGACAACGAGTGGCATCCACCGACTCATTTACGGCGCTAATCACATCACCCACGGAAATGGCACTGGCCTCTTTGCCGAGCAAATAACCGCCGCCAGGGCCTCGTACCGAGGTCACCAAACCTTGCTTACGCAAGCGCGCGAATAATTGCTCCAGATAAGACAAGGAGATTTCTTGCCGCTCGGAAATGTCGGCAAGGGGAACGGGCCCAACATCTGTGTGTAGCGCAACATCGAGCATAGCGGTAACCGCATATCTGCCTTTAGATGTTAACTTCATAACGCCCCCATACTCATCAAGAGTGTGAATTTTAATTACCTGAGTATTAGAGTCAAGTATTTACTAGTACTTGAGTGAAATACTCGGGTATTCATTCACATTGTAAATACCTGAGTAATTTAGTCAAGTATTATTCACCCTGAAAAGCCTAAGTTGGGACCTTTATTTTGGCTCTTTCATTTGTTTGTCGACAGAGGTCAACATGCCGCGCAAAATGTTCAGCTCCTGTTGCTCTGGACGCGCTCGGTTAAACAAGCGTTTTAGCTTGGTCATAACCTGACCCGGGTGCTGCTTAATGATAAAGCCGGTGTCGCCAAAGGTTTTTTCCAGATGCTCATAAAAGCGCTGCATCTGCTCGTTGCTCGGGTATTCGGCTTCATCTTCTTCAACCACCTGCTCTTGCCTATCAAGGAACTGCATGCGGGTTTCATAGCACAGGGTTTGCACCGCCATAGCCAAGTTCAGTGAGCTGTACTCTGGGTTCGCGGGAATACAAACATGGAAATTACACAGTTGCAGCTCATCATTACTGAGGCCGCTGTTTTCACGACCAAAGACCAGGGCCACAGGGCCTTGCTGAGACTCGCTAACCAGCTTTTCGCCACAGCCACGGGGGTCAACCATGGGCCAGCTCAGGGTGCGTGAGCGCGCACTGGTGCCAATCGCCAGACTGCAGCCTTCAAGAGCTTCTTCTAAGGTCGAGACTGTGGTTGCAGTGCCAAGAATATCCGTGGCACCGGCCGCCAAGGCACTGGCATGACTGTCGATTTCACAGGCCGGGTCGACCAGATACAGGCTGCTAAAGCCCATGGTTTTCATCGCCCGTGCGGCGGAGCCGATATTGCCCGAATGTGAGGTGTTAACTAATACAATGCGAATATTCTCTAACGCCATAGTGATGTGCTTATGCTTTCAATAACCAATTTGCGCGCTAGTTTATCATAAGCCTTGCCAGCAGGAGTTGAAATTTCCTCCATCTTTACCCCCAAAGATGCATTGCGGTTAAAAAAACAGCAATTATTTTTACGAACTTTATTTACTTTGTCAGTAAAATCGTTAGAATACGCCGGCTCAAAATATTGTTCTTTTACAACCCAAAGGTAATGCTATGCATCCAATGTTAAACATTGCGATTCGCGCTGCGCGAAACGCAGGTAAGGTGATTTTGCGCGCCTGTGAAGATTTATCAAAAGTTGAAGCCACTCAAAAAGGCAACAACGACTTTGTGACTAACGTCGACAAAGAGGCTGAAGCCGTTATTCGCGAAACCATCTTAAAAGCGTACCCAAACCACAGCATTGTGGGTGAAGAACTAGGTCAACTTGAAGGTTCTGACGCAGATTACCTATGGGTTGTCGATCCTCTCGACGGCACCACTAACTTTATCCAAGATATCCCGCATTTCTGTGTATCGATTGCCCTTAAGGTAAAAGGTCGCATCGAACAAGCGGTTGTTTATGACCCAATCCGTGGTGAGCTTTTCACCGCCAGCCGTGGTCAAGGCGCCCAGCTTAACAGCAAGCGTATCCGTGTAAGCAACGCCAAAGACTTGTCTGGTACCGTGCTGGCAACAGGTTTCCCGTTCAAGCACAAGCACCATATGGATGCCTATATGGAAGCCTTTAAAGCCCTATTCGTACACACCTCTGATATTCGTCGCGCGGGCTCTGCAGCGCTGGATATGGCCTACGTAGCTGCCGGTCGCGTTGATGGCTTCTTCGAAATTGGTTTGAAACCTTGGGATACAGCCGCAGGTCAGCTACTTGTTAAAGAAGCAGGTGGTTTGGTGATGGACTTCGCCGGTGGTGCAAACTTTGAGAAAAGCGGCAACATAGTATGCGGTGCTCCTAAGCTGGCCCAAGCCCTTGTAAAAGAAATTCGTCCGGTACTTACAGAGTCATTATTGAAATAATCACTCCTTTATCGGCAATAAAAAAACGCGAGCCTTAGCTCGCGTTTTTTTGTGTCTCGTTAACCGTTACAGCTCGTAAGTAAAGCTCACACCCGCCACACGCGGCTCACCATATTGCACATAGGTT
Organism: Pseudoalteromonas sp. T1lg76; assembly: GCF_002964725.1. Taxonomy (NCBI): domain Bacteria; kingdom Pseudomonadati; phylum Pseudomonadota; class Gammaproteobacteria; order Alteromonadales; family Pseudoalteromonadaceae; genus Pseudoalteromonas; species Pseudoalteromonas sp. T1lg76. The sequence continues at coordinate 29,298 of NZ_PQCE01000010.1, read as the reverse complement.
TGCGTAGCGTATTCATTTACCGGGTTGTTACCAAACTCAAAGCCGCGAGTATAAGTATCTTCATCCAGGGCATTACGCACCCAGAAGTTTAAGTCCCAGTAATCCGCCTGATAGCCAATGCTGGCGTTTACCAGGTTCGCATGAGGTGCTTGCGAGTCATGGCTGTTGGAGAAGTAATACTCGTCCTTGCCTTCCATGCCCACACTCACAGATAAGGCATCGGTAATATTAAAGCGCGCGTTGATGGCATATTGATAATTAGGCGCCTGCGCCTGATCACGATCTGTTTGATCAATGCCATCGGCTGTAACAAAACCGTCGATTTCGCTTTCCAAAAAACCCAGACTACCGCTTAGGGTTAGACGTGGTGAATAAGCGTATTCGCCTTCAATTTCAAGACCATAGTTTTCACCGCTGTTGCCATTGTCGAAGTAACCGGCAAATTGCTGATCTTCGGTTTTCCAAGCTTTAAGCTGAATATTATCGCGATACATATAAAACGCGGTAATACGCAGATTCAAACGTTGATCGGCTGAACTGCCCTTCACACCGAACTCGGCATTCCACAGATATTCTGGATCAAAAGTACGATGGTTGAGGAAAAACTCCGCATCCTGACTTAAACCTTCATCATTGGCTTTCGCGATGGCCTCGGCGTTGATACCACCGGCCTTATAACCGCGGCTGATACTGGTGTAGATCATGGTGCGTGGTACCACTTGATACTCAAGAGCGACCTTACCGCCAATCATGGTATCGTCAACGGTTTCGCTTACGCCGTGGACATCCATATAGTCGCCTTCGTTGCGCTCAACGCGCAAGCCGGTGACTAAGCGGGTTTTATCACTGATTGGGGTCTCAACTTGACCATAGATAGCCAGGTTGTCGCTATCATAATTAGAAGTAAAATCGCCGTCATTCCAGGTATACTGGCGCAGCAAGTCAACCTCGCGCGACTGATAATACAGGCCACCGACCCAGTCACCTGCTTTAGAGGTAAAGCGCAGCTCGGCACTGTGATCTTGACGCTCACGCTCGTAGCTGTCGGTTGAGCTGTAACCCCAAGGGTGCAAGCCAGCTTTACACAGCGCTGGCTCTTGCGGGTCATTACAGACCCAGTCTTCATCATAGCTATAAAGCATATCCGCATCTAAGGCGGTCAGATTCAGGGCGATATCGGCAAAATCAAAACCGGTATAGATATTACTCAGACCAAAGGCGTTACTTTCCTGAGTATCTTTACCTGGCTGATCCGCCACACTGATACGACTGTTATCCAGAGTAAAGGCATCATAGCCGTTATCTATATCCATAAAATGAGCGACAAACTCGGCGCGCCAGTGCTCGGTAAGTTGTGAGTGCAGCTTGATGCGTCCGACCTGCTCGTCGATATTCTGAGTATCATCACGACCCAGATAGGCATTTTTCATATAGCCATCGGATTTATTCTGATAGAAGCTGGCACGCACACTGCTTTTCTCACCAAAGCCGGTGGCCGCGGCGATACCTGCATCCCAGGCATTATAGTTACCCGCTCCCAGCTTGACCTTAAGGCTTGGCGTCACGGTCGGATCGGCACTTTCCATATGGATCATCCCGGCCATGGCATCGGCGCCAAAACGTGTGCCCTGAGGGCCACGGTAGATTTCCACCTGATCGACATCGAACAGCATGGCCGCGCCGCCTAGGCCAGAATAGTTAATACCGTCTATCACCATGCCCACGGAAGGGTTAATGGGGTCAACAAATTGCGAACGCAGGCCTATGCCACGCACCTGCACAAAACGACCACGCGATGCCCCAGCGGTAAAGTTAACGTTGGCGGCCTGATTTAACAGCTCATCCAAATACTTGGCGTCGCGAGCGGCAATTTCGGTTTCAGAGAAGAGGCTGGCACTGGCGCTTAACTCTTGAATCGACTCGCTTTTAAAGTCGCCGGTAACAATAATTCGTTCAATTTCACTTTCATCTGCAAAGGCGCTAACACTTAGGCTTTGAGCGACCGCACAGGCTAATAAACATAAACGTGCATTCATGCTGGGAAGGCATCCCTACTGAATTAAAAATGGAACACCGAGTCTAGCAAAATCAAGCCATTAAATGAACAGTTTAGGTACTTAAGCGGGGCGTAAAAGCGGCGCAATAGCAAAGGGAAAAAGGCATCCCATGACTAGTCACTCAACTTAGAGCGCTTGCCCTTTAGGTAGGCGCCGCGAAAGGCGACAAAATGCTGCTCTAATTTTTCTGCGGCTTCGGTTTCACCAGCCAATTGCAACACCATGATCGCCACCTCAGCGGTGCCAAGCTGGTGTGCATGGGGGGCAACGCGTAAACGATAATCCGAGAGCTTCTCTGGACTGATGGATAAGATGGGCAGTTCATCAAGGTAGGGCGACTTGCGCACCATCTTTTTGGCCTCGCGCCAGGTGCCATCCAAAAAGATAAACAAGGGCTTTTTATCCCCTTGATGCTGAACCTGGGTACAAACTCGCTCCGGTGCCATGCCTTCACTCGGGAACACCACATAAGCCTGATATTGGGGATCCGCAATCAGCGCCAGTAAAGCGGGATCCGGCTCAGTTCTGTCCCAGCGAAAAGCATGGTTATCGGGGACTATATCGGCGATTAAGCGCCCAGTATTGGAGGGCTTAAAGCTTTCGTTATGGTACATCAGCATACAAACCGCAACGCCACAGGGCACCGGCTCGACCCCGGCACAAATACATAAAGGCTCGGCCAAGAGGCAAGACTCACAACGGCTGAGCTTGCTGCCACGGGCTTTAAACTCGCGCTTTGCCATTGCTATTTGTTGGGTCCGCAGTTTTAATACAGAATTGGTCACCTGGTTCCGCCTTGGAGTTGCCTTGATTTGATTCGGGCGCGTATTGTAGAGCAAACACGGAGTAAATAACATGATCACTATCCCCGACAGCGAACGCCTCAGCTACCGTCTTATGACGCTTGACGATGGCGACCTGTTCTTCGAGCTCGACCAAGATCCGGCGGTGATGAAATACATTAATGGTGGTAAACCCAGCACCCGCAAAGACATAGATGAGATCGCCCTGCCGCGCCTGGCCAAATACCTGAACCCGGAAAAAGGCTGGGGTCTTTGGCAGGTCACAGAAAAAACCGAGCAGCGCTTTTTGGGCTGGGTTTTGGTACGCCCCTACCAATTTTTTAGCGAGCAGCCCCAGTGGCTTAACCTAGAACTCGGCTGGCGCTTTAAACAGATCAGCTGGGGCAAGGGCTATGCTAGTGAAGCCGCGGCGGCCGTGGTACAGGCATTGCGTAAACAAGGTGATATAAGCCACTTTTGCGCCATTGCCGAGCAAGATAACCTAGGCTCAATAGCCATTATGAAAAAACTGGGCATGGAGTATATTCGCAGCTATACCCATCAGGATCCCATGGGCGACTGGGACGTGGTCTACTATGAAATGGCGGCACGTTAAGTGCCACTGACAAAAATAGTTACGAAAAAAATACACATTTTCTTTTAGCCTTATCCCGCGCTAATTTATTAAGCGAAAGCCGAAAAATATCAAAACCATAGCCAAATAACTGCGGCTTTGAGCCCTGCTCTGACCCAGGTTAAAAAACACAAACTGTTCACTTTGTAATCAGATGTAATGTCAGGCTGTCAAAAATACGGCTATATTTTGTAATCTCTAGTTTGAGAGCTGATACCAATTCTGTTGAGTATGTGATCAGAGATAGCGCTGGATAAATGCTATGTTCACAAGGCGGAATTTTTCTTATGTAGCATTCTACATGGGAAAATTCCAACACAGTGAACATGATATTTAGCCCGCTGGAATGATTAGCTATTTAAGTGAACTGGTATTACACAGGTATGGTGAGCAGATGGATAAAATAAATAGCTTTATGGCACTGAGCTGCACCTTAATAGAAGGTCAGGGGCATCAGCCAATTGGTGCACTAGATGGCGCCAAGGTACGACACGAATATATGCCGGTATGGCTCGCTCACATCGAGCAGTACCGAAAAGGGCTAGCGGAAAGGGTGTTAGACACCTTTGAAGCGCTGCAAGAAGTAACGCCAAAACTCTCGCGTGAACAACTCACGAATGCCATGCTTGCAGAGCGTAACGGCCGTGATTTTGTTCAAGCATGTCAGCAACTGGTTTATCTCTGCCAAAAAGGCAGTTGGCCAGGGCCGAGCATGTGAACTAGCAGTTTAATTCGCAATCATAGCGAAGCATAAAAACAAAAAACCCGGCTTAGGCCGGGTTTTTTATTACTTAGCAAAAGAGCTTAGAAAAAGCGCTTACTTCTTCTTAACTGCTTTTTTGTTTGGTAGGTCAGTGATTGAACCTTCAAAGATTTCTGCAGCTAGACCGATAGACTCGTTAAGAGTCGGGTGAGCATGGATAGTTAGCGCCAGGTCTTCACCGTCTGCACCCATCTCAACCGCTAGGCCGATTTCACCCAGCATTTCACCGGCGTTGATACCAACCATGGCACCACCGATGATACGGCCATTGTCCTTATCGAAGATAAGCTTAGTTTGACCTTCGGTACGTGCAGAAGCGATAGCACGACCAGATGCTGCCCACGGGAATACCGCAGTTTCAATGTTAAGGCCTTGCTCTTTCGCTTCTTTCTCAGTTACACCTACCCAAGCGATTTCTGGATCTGTGTAAGCGATTGAAGGAATACACTTAGGATCGAAGAAGTGCTTCTGACCAGAGATAACCTCGGCAGCAACGTGACCTTCGTGAACCGCTTTGTGCGCAAGCATAGGCTGACCTACAACGTCACCGATTGCATAGATGTGACCAACATTGGTCTTCATTTGCTTGTCGGTGTTGATGAAGCCGCGCTCGTCTACGTTAACACCCGCTTTCTCAGCGTCGATAAGTTTACCGTTAGGTGTACGACCAACAGCAACTAGTACTTTGTCGTAACGTACTGGCTCAGCAGGTGCATTCTTACCTTCGAACGATACGTAAAGACCATCGTCTTTCGCTTCAACAGCAACTACCTTAGTAGAAAGCATGACGTTGAACTTGTCTTTTACATAGCGCGTGTAGATCTTGATAACGTCTTTATCAGCCGCTGGTACTAGTTGATCAGCAAATTCAACAACGTCGATTTGTGAACCCAGTGCACGGTAAACAGTACCCATCTCAAGACCGATGATACCACCACCTAGTACAAGTAGTTTCTCAGGAACGTCTTTAAGCTCAAGGGCACCGGTTGAATCGATTACGCGATCATCTTCAGGGATGAAAGGTAGGTTAACAGGCTGAGAGCCCGCAGCGATAATAGCATTGTCGAAAGTGATAGTAGTGCCATCAACGTCAAGGGTGTTGCTGCCAGTGAATTTACCGTAGCCGTTAACTACCTTCACTTTACGCATTTTCGCCATGCCGTCTAGGCCGCCAGTTAGCTGGCCGATTACAGACTCTTTCCAACCACGGATCTTGTCTAGGTCGATTTCAGGCTTGCCGAAAGAAACACCGTGAGACGCCATTTCGCTTGCGTCATCAATAACTTTAGCAACGTGAAGTAGTGCTTTAGATGGAATACAACCTACGTTCAAGCACACGCCACCAAGGGTGCTGCGTGACTCAACTAGAGTGACTTCTAAACCTAAGTCTGCGGCACGGAAAGCTGCAGAATAACCACCAGGACCACCGCCTAGTACAACGACTTGAGTTTTGATTTCGTTGCTCATGCTATTACCTTATTTTGTCCGAACGGGAAGCAATAACGAATAATTTCATTTACCCGCCATTACTCACAAAAATTGTGCAAAGATTGTATCATTGCAAAGTAAAAAAATCCCAGTAAAAACCGTTTACTGGGATTAAAGTTCTATCTATTTAGCTTACATTACCAGGTTGCGAATATCGCTTAGGTAATTTGCCAGGGTCACAGTAAAGCGTGCTGCCAGGGCACCGTCAATTACACGGTGGTCGTATGAGCAGCTTAGCGGCACCATGAGGCGCGGCTCAAACTCTTTACCATTCCACTTAGGTTTGAAGTCAGACTTAGACACACCCAAGATCGCCACTTCTGGCGCATTGACGATTGGCGTAAATGCCGTACCGCCGATGCCACCTAGGCTGGAGATGGTGAAACAGCCGCCCTGCATATCTGCAGAGGTCAGCTTGCCATCGCGCGCTTTGGCAGAAATTTCCATCAGCTCACGTGATAGTTCGATGATGCCTTTTTTGTTTACATCACGCACTACCGGTACAACCAAACCGTTTGGTGTATCTACAGCGATACCTATGTGCACGTATTTCTTCAGGATCAGGCTTTCACCGTCTTCTGAAAGCGATGAGTTAAAGGTTGGGAACTCTTCCAACGCTTTCGCCGCTGCCTTCATTACGAACACAAGTGGAGTGATCTTCACGCCTAGCTTTTTCTTCTCGGCAAGGGCATTTTGCTCCTTACGGAAAGCTTCCAAGCTGGTGATATCCGCTTCATCGTATTGAGTTACGTGAGGGATATGAACCCAGTTACGGTGCAGGTTGGCACCAGATAGTTTCTGGATACGTGAAAGTTTCTTCTCTTCCACATCGCCGAACTTGCTGAAGTCCACTTTTGGCCATGGGATCAGATCTACACCCGCACCATTACCACCTTTACCGGCATTGCCAGACTCAACCTGCTTCACTAACTCTTTCACATAGTTCTGCACGTCTTCTTTAACAACGCGGTTCTTACGGCCAGTACCTTTCACTTTGGCAAGGTTGATACCAAACTCACGCGCTAAACGGCGAACCACAGGCGATGCGTGCGCATAGTCACTGTTCTCAACGAAGTCTTCACGCTTCGCTGGCGCCGGACCACCTGCTTTTTGAGCAGGAGCGGCAGCTGGTGCAGCGGCAGGCGTTGCTGAAGCAGCAGGTGCAGCCGCACTTGCAGCCGCACTTGCAGCTGCTGGCACTGAGCCTTGCACTTCGAAGGTGAAGATAAGAGAGCCAGTGCTCACCTTGTCGCCCACATTCACTTTTACTTCTTTGACAATACCGGCGAAAGGAGCAGGCACTTCCATAGAGGCCTTGTCGCCTTCAACGCTCAGAATTGATTGCTCTTCTGAGACGCTGTCACCAGCGCTGACCATAACTTCGGTCACTTCAACTTCGTCACCGCCGATATCTGGCACAACGACTTCTTTGATTTCAACGCCACCAGTTTGTGCTGGTGCCTGAGCTGGAGCGGCTGGCGCTGCAGCAGGTGCTGAGCCGGCAGTTTCAAAGACAAACACTAGCGAGCCAGTTTTCACCTTATCGCCTACGTTGACTTTAATTTCTTTAACCACACCGGCTTGTGGTGCGGGTACTTCCATAGAAGCCTTGTCGCCTTCAACGCTTAGGATTGATTGCTCTTCTTCTACCATGTCGCCGACACTGACCATGATTTCAGTAACTTCAACTTCATCGTCACCGATATCAGGTACCTTGATGTCAACGCTTTCGCTTGCAGCCGCGCTCGCCGCTGGGGCGGCAGGTGCACTTTCTTGCGCAGGCGCAGCTTCGGCTACCGCCGACTCACCTTCGAAAATCATGATCAAGGTGCCGGTTGAAACCGTGTCGCCTTCAGCGATTTTAATCTCTTTAACCACACCCGCTTCGCTTGCAGGTACTTCCATAGAGGCCTTGTCGCCTTCTACGGTAATAAGCGATTGCTCAACTTCAACCTTGTCGCCAACGGCAACAAGAATCTCAGTAACTTCAACCTCATCACCGCCGATATCTGGAACTTTAATTTCAATAGTCATTGCTAACCTCTTAAGCGTACAGCGGGTTAATCTTGTCTGCGTCGATGTTGAATTTCTTAATTGCTTCGGCAATTACAGACTTCTCAACATCACCACGTTTAGCCAGCTCAGTCAGTGCGGCAACTACCACGTAACCTGCGTTCACTTCGAAGTGACGACGTAGGTTTTCACGGCTATCCGAACGACCGTAACCGTCGGTACCTAGTACGCGGTAAGACTCAGCTGGGATAAAGGCACGAATTTGCTCTGCATAGTTCTTCATGTAATCAGTCGCAGCAATCGCAGGTGCATCACCTAGTACAGAAGTTACATAAGGCACTTTTGCCTCTGCTTCTGGGTGTAGCATGTTGTAACGGTCTGCGTCTTGAGCATCACGGGTGATCTCATTGAATGAGGTTACCGAGAATACGTCAGAGGCAATGCCGTAGTCATCGCTAAGTATCTGCGCTGCTTTGCGTACTTCATTCATGATAGTACCTGAGCTTAGAAGCTGTACCTGGCCTTTGCTGCCAGCGTAACTTTCTAGCTTGTAGATACCCTTACGAATACCTTCTTCGGCGCCTTCTGGCATTGCCGGCTGATGATAGTTCTCGTTCATCAGAGTCAGGTAGTAGAAGACGTTCTCTTGGTTCTCACCGTACATGCGACGGATACCGTCTTCGATAATTACAGCAACTTCGTAGCCAAACGTTGGGTCGTAAGAAATACAGTTAGGCACTGTGTTTGCAAGAATATGGCTGTGACCATCTTCGTGCTGCAGACCTTCACCATTAAGCGTTGTACGACCAGCCGTTGCACCTAGAAGGAAGCCACGTGCTTGTTGGTCACCGGCCATCCACGCCATGTCACCTACACGTTGGAAACCAAACATTGAGTAGTAGATGTAGAACGGGATCATAGGTAGATCGTTGGTGCTGTATGATGTTGCCGCAGCAACCCATGAAGACATTGCACCTAGCTCGTTGATACCTTCTTGCAGTACCTGACCACCTTGGTCTTCTTTATAGTAAGAAACGATGTCACGGTCTTCTGGACTGTAGTTCTGGCCGCGCGGGTTATAAATACCGATTTGACGGAACAGACCTTCCATACCGAAAGTACGGGCTTCATCGGCAATAATAGGCACTATGTTTTTACCAATGCCCTTGTCTTTAAGAAGTACGTTTAAGGTACGTACGAAAGACATAGTCGTTGAAACTTCACGCTTTTGCTCTTCAAGCAGTGGCTTGAATGCGTCTAACTGAGGTAATGCCAGCTCTTCGCTGAAGTTAGGAAGACGCTGCGGTGTGTAACCATGTAGGGCATTACGACGGGCGTGCAGGTATTCGTACTCTTTCGAACCTTCTTCCAGAGTCAGGTACGGAAGATTTGCTAAATCATCTTCAGATACCAAGTCATCTAGACCAAGACGGCTACGTAGGTGCGCTACGTGGGTCATGTCCATTTTCTTAACCTGGTGCGCGATGTTCTTACCTTCAGCAGCATCACCCATGCCATAACCTTTAACGGTTTTTGCAAGGATTACAGTTGGACGACCTTTGGTTTCTTGTGCTGATTTGAATGCTGCGAATAGTTTCGAAGGCTCATGACCACCACGCTTAAGCGCGAAGATCTCTTCGTCAGTCATATCGGCAACAAGGGCTGCAGTTTCTGGGTAACGACCGAAGAAGTGCTCACGTACGTAGGCGCCATCTTTCGCTTTATAGGTTTGGTAGTCACCATCAAGCGTTTCGTTCATAAGCTGTAATAGCTTACCTGTTGTATCTTTAGCAAGAAGCTTATCCCAGCCACTGCCCCATACAACCTTGATCACATTCCAGCCGGCACCTTTGAACAGACCTTCAAGCTCTTGAATGATCTTACCGTTACCCATTACAGGACCATCCAGACGCTGCAGGTTACAGTTAATTAGGTAGCATAGGTTATCCAGACCTTCACGAGCGGCGAATGAAATCGCACCACGTGATTCTGGCTCATCCATCTCACCGTCACCCAGGAAGGCATAAACGCGCTGGTTAGATGTGTCTTTAAGACCACGACCATCTAGGTATTTTAGGAAACGCGCTTGATAGATTGAAGCAATTGGACCCAGACCCATAGATACCGTTGGGAACTGCCAGAACTCTGGCATTAATTTCGGGTGCGGGTAGGAAGGAAGACCCTTGCCATCCACTTCCTGACGGAAGTTATCAAGCTGATCTGCAGTCAAACGACCTTCAACAAAAGCACGGGCATAAATACCCGGTGAAATGTGGCCTTGGTAATAAACCAGGTCACCGCCGTCTTGCTCGTTTGGAGCACGGAAGAAGTGGTTAAAGCATACTTCGTAGAAGGCTGCTGACGACTGGAAAGACGCCATGTGTCCACCTAAGTCAAGTTCCTTCTTAGACGCACGCAGAACAATCATGATCGCATTCCAACGGATGATAGAGCGGATACGGCGCTCGATATTTACATCACCCGGGTATGCAGGTTCTTGATCTGCAGGGATGGTATTAACGTAGTTAGTGGTGGTGCCGGTTGGCATATCAACACCGTCTAAACGCGCTTGCTCTAGCACTTGCTCAAGAATGAATTGCGCTCGCTCAACACCCTCTTCACGCACTACAGACTCAAGGGCTTGTAACCACTCTTGGGTTTCTAATGCGTCTACGTCAACTTTATTGACTTCAGACATATGGAGTTTTCCTTATGTTTAAAATACGAATTTAAAATGCTAAAAAGCCCCCGTGCGAGCAAGGCTCCACAGGGGCTTAAAGCGAATTTTATTGTGTGCGGGTACGTCGCAATGAGCGCTCGATACGTGAGTGCTCCTTGGTTGCTTCCAATAATGCCTCTTCGATAAAGGCTAAGTGGGCATTACTGGCTAAACGTGCCTGCTCTGGGTGCCCTTCAATAACGGCTCCCATCAACACTTGACGGTGCTCAGCAAGTTGCTGTGACACCTCGGTTTTCTTCATCAGTACCTGCAGGTTTTGCAGGACATTTTGCTCCAGCAAGGCCTGCATACCGCGCACCAAATGCAGCAAAACTACATTGTGTGACGCTTCGGCGATGCAAAAATGAAAGGCATTTATGGCTTTGGCCTTCGCCGCCAGGTCATCGCTTACCTGAGCGATTTTTTCAAAGCTTTCTTTAACCTTGTCAAAATCAGTTTGGGTACCACGCAAAGCTGCATAGTACGCCGCAATTCCTTCAAGGGCATGACGAAACTCAAGTAAATCAAATTGTGATTCCGGGTGCTTGCTGATCAGCTCGAAAAGCGGATCGCTTAACCCTTCCTCCAACTGGTTTTTCACAAAGGTGCCACCGCCTTGACGACGAGTGACTAAGCCTTTGGCTTCGAGTTTTTGAATTGCTTCGCGCAGCGACGGACGAGAGACTTCAAACTGTTTGGCAAGCTCACGCTCCGGCGGTAATTTTTCACCCGGTGCTAACGAGCCCTCGAGAATCATGTTCTCAAGTTGCGCTAGGATCACATCCGAAAGTTTCGCTGCTTTGACTTTTAATGACATGGTTATCTTTAGCTTCGGGTAAATTGGTCATACCAAAAAGTGCGGATAAGGTATCAGATTCCCCTCAGGCTGTCAAAATTGCCGCTATACACCGCCATTTTTATTCACTTCAGTATGTAAGATATGGACAAAAGTGAAAGTAATTTTCGCTCGGTAACAAATGGTCAAACCAGTTAATTGTATGTAAAAAGGCATAAAAAAAGCCCCTACAACAATCTGTAGAGGCTTATGCATCCGCGAGTAATACTCAAGGGATGCGACTAACTGCCCAAAGGCGTTAGCTTATTTATTCATGAAGTCGACACCTTCTTGGATGTCTTTGTTCAGAGTTGCAAGCATGTCGTCTTTTGCTTTTTGCTCAAACGCGCTTAGCTCGCCGTAAGAAAGAAGCTCTTCAACACCGTTCTTACCAAGACGTACTGGCTGTGCGAAGAATTGTGCGTCTTCACCATTACCTTCAACGTAAGCGTATTCGATCACGTCTTCACCCTGTAGGCCTTTCACTAGTGATAGGCAGAAACGTGCTGCCGCTGCACCCATTGAAAGTGTTGCGCTACCGCCACCGGCTTTAGCTTCAACAACTTCAGTACCCGCGTTTTGAATACGTGTAGTAAGTGCTGCGATTTCCTCGTCAGAGAAAGTAGCGCCTTCCACTTGTGAAAGAAGAGGAAGAATCGTTGTGCCCGAGTGACCACCGATCACAGGAACTTTAACCTGGCTAACGTCTAGACCTTTAAGCTCGGCAACGAAAGTCTCGGCACGGATAACATCAAGCGTTGTTACACCGAATACGCGAGCTGGGTCATAAGTACCCGCTTTTTTGAATACTTCAGCAACGATTGGCACAGTGCCGTTTACCGGGTTAGTGATAACACCCACCATGGCTTTAGGACAGTTTTTAACTATGCCTTCAGCAAGAGTCTGGATGATGCTCGCGTTTACGTTGAATAGGTCAGCACGATCCATGCCCGGCTTACGTGGCATACCCGCTGGGATCAAAACAACGTCACAACCGCTTAGTGCTGCATCAAGGTCGTCTTTACCGAAACCTTTTACTGCTACTGCAGTTGGGATGTGTGATAGGTCTACGGCAACACCAGGAACAACAGGCGCTACGTCGTATAGAGACAGTTCAGAACCAGCAGGAAGGCTATTTTTTAGTAGTAAAGATAGCGCTTGACCGATACCACCGGCAGCACCTAAAACGGCAACTTTCATTTTAATTCTCCGTAAATAACGAGACTAGGTTATGTGAGATTAGGGTCATCAGACCTAAAGATGGCCTAAAGATAATGAAAATAGGCGATAAAGACAAATTAATCCGCGTTATTTTGAGGATAATCTCGACCATAGTCGTAAACTTAACTGTAAAGATTCTAGGGTCTGTTTATCTTTGAGGTTTACTTTATGTTCAATCTAAACGCATTCTGGTCACGACGCTCGTTATGGTGCATAGTCATTCTATGTACATAGCGAGTAACACAGAGCAGGATGCGTTTAGATGAACCCTTAGGGCAGCGCTTGTAGCGCATTTCTACTGTGTTGTTACATGTTCATGTAGAATAACTACACCACACATGTGCCGCCTTGTATAAATACACTACAAACTGCTGAAGAAACAAACAGCAAAGGTCAACAGACCCTACTAAGATGAAATACACTGACTTCTTAGGTAGAATATTGACAACAATTTGCAAAGAAGAATGACATTATGCAAGCGCAAGAAAAACAGGAAGCTTTAGTAAAAGCCTTTAAGGCAATTCTTAAAGAAGAAAACTTTGGTTCACAAGGTGAGATTGTCGACGCCCTTAAAGAACAAGGTTTTGACAACATCAGTCAAAGCAAGGTTTCGCGCATGCTTAGTAAATTCGGCGCGGTGCGAACCCGTAATGCCAAACAGGAAATGGTGTACTGTTTGCCGGCCGAACTCGCCGTACCAACCGCTAAGTCCCCACTGCGCCAATTGGTGATCGATATAGTTCACAATGAAATGATGATCATCATCAACACCAGCCCGGGTGCGGCGCAATTGATTGCCCGCCTGCTCGACTCCTTGGGCAAGGCCGATGGCGTACTGGGTACCATAGCCGGTGACGATACCATCTTTATTGCTCCCGCCAAGGTGTCTGAAATCGATGTCACCTTAGATCGGGTACGCAAACTATTCGATAACGTATAAAAAAAGAGGCGCTCGCCTCTTTTTCTTTGTTCAATTACTTATAAACTTTTCAGTAATTCCACCGAGGGAGCAAAGAAAGCCGCGCCCATATCCGCCTGGGTGAAGTCGAGCCAGGCATCATAATGCAGATAATTACCCAGCTGGCTATTAAGCATTTGCGCAAAGGCATTACCACTGGCGGCGCAGGTCACCGACAGCAGACCTTGTTTATTCATACTCGCAAAGGGCATACCCTGATGTAATAACAACGGCTGGCCCTTTTCATCTTTTAACTCGGTGCACACCGCATGACTGTTGGCGTTAAGCGGCATCAACAGTTCACTGTCAAGACGCGTGCGTCCCATTACCAGCTCCTGATCTTCCTGACTTAGTGCCTGCCAGGACGTGAGGTTATGGGTAAAGCGCTGCACATGGATATAGCTGCCATGCGCAAAATACTCTTCGTCACTGACTAAAGCGGTAAGCATTTTCTGGCGCCCGAAAGGGGTATCCGGAGCATAAACAAAGCCGTTAAAATCGCGACCATCGAGAAAGCGGAAACAGCTGATTTCCTCGACCAGCTCCACCTTTCCTGCCAATAATTGCAAAACCCGCTGACCAAAAAGGTGATTTACGTCTTCACGGTCCGAGCGTATTTGCACAAATAAATCGAATGGCTGCACACCGACGCTATGATCGCTATGACTGATACGAGGAAAACTCGTGAGTGTTGATGGTGTACGTTGGGGGTGTAATAGCGGCCAATACTGAGCGCCGATGGCAACAAAGCTGGCCACCATGGCCTCAGAGAAGCGCTCGTCAAACTCCGTCTGCACATCGAGGAGCTGAGCAAGTTTGCCCTTGAGTGCTTCATCCTGACCATCAAGGACATTAAAAAACAGATGCAAGCCATGTAAGTTAGCTTGCGCGCACACGCCGGATTGCGCTTTGGCCATCTAATTTCCTATGTTTTTATTCTTGGATTGTGCCCGCCTGCGCTGCGGGCTGGGGCTGTTTTAGGCGGTGAAAAAATTCACCGCATGTGAACTAATTGTAATAGATAGCCTTTGTCCCGGCAAAAACTCTTGTTCAGGTTGTTTTACTGGTATTTCAATCTCTTGCCCTAACACCTGCACCCGATAAACATACTCGGTGCCGACAAAACGCTTAGACACAACGGTTACAGGCCCCTTGTCATCGCGTATCAGTTGCAAGTCGTGCGGGCGCACGTATAACTGCCCGGTAAGCTCATTGCCCGCCACCGCTTGGTGCGATTGAACCACGCCAAACTGGGTTTCAAAGTGATAGTCATCCTGTTTTTGCGCATCCAGATATAAACCTGAGCCAAGAAACTCGGCCACCACTTTCGAGCGCGGGTGATGAAAAAGCTGCTGCGGTGTGCCCTGTTGAGCAATTTGCCCTTGGTGCATCACAGCTAGGGTATCGGCAAAGGCAAAGGCCTCTTCCTTGGAGTGAGTCACGAAAATCGCCGACACCTGCTGGTCTTTAATAATGCGACGAATATCGGCGATCAGCTGAAAGCGCACCTGATGGTCAATATTGGAAAAAGGCTCATCCAACAACAAGAGGCTAGGCTTATAGGCTAAGGCTCGGGCGATGGCGACTCGCTGCTGCTGGCCACCGGATAACTGATGCGGGTAGCGGTTGGCACAGTCTTCGAGATGCACCAGCGCCAGCATTTCCTTAACCCGCTGCACCTTGTTGGCCCGGGTCATGGCCTTTAAACCAAAGGCGATATTCTGGGCCACATTTAAGTGTGGAAATAGGGCATAGTCCTGAAACATCATGCCCATATTACGATGCTGAGGCGCCACAAAGCGATTATCGTCGCATAAAATGGTCTCGCCGAGACGGATAACCCCTTGATGCGGGCGCAGCAAACCGGCGATGGCCTTAAGAGTGGTGGTTTTGCCGCAGCCACTGGCTCCTAACAGGCAAAGAATTTCGTTATCGCCCAAATGCAGGCTCAGGTTATCCACCACGGCACGCTCGCCATAGTTAAAGCTGATATTGTCTAAATGAAGCTGTGCCGTCATCAGTGTTTTTGCTCCATAGAGCGGTTAATAAAATAAAGCGGAATAAGACCCACAAGGACGATAAACAAGGCCGCCACCGAGGCCAGCTCAAGCTGTTCGTCGCTGACATATTGGAACACATGGGTGGCCAGGGTTTCGAAATTAAAAGGCCGCAGCAGCAAGGCCGCTGGTAGCTCTTTCATACATTCGATAAAGACCAATAATCCCGCGGTTAAAATGCCCCGCTTAAGAATAGGAATATGTACACTGGTCAGGGTTTGCCTCGCATTGCGCCCCATGGACTGGCTGGCCATATCTAAACTCGGGCTAATACGGCTAAAACTCGATTCTATGCTGCCGTGGGCAATGGCGTAAAAGCGCACCACATAGGCAAACACAATCGCAAACAGGGTGCCGCTTAAGAACAGCCCAGGAGCCTTATCGTAGGGCTCAAGCCACAGATTGATGCTCTCTTCCAGAGTCGTCAGCGGCAACAACACGGCGATGGCCAGTACCGTACCCGGTAAGGCATAGCCTGTGCTGGCCAGACGCCCAGGCCAAAGGCTGGCAGGCGAAGGCGTTAAGCGCTGAAAGTAAACCACCAAGATACTCAGGGTAATAGCCAGAACACTCACCAGAGCGGAAATCTTCAGGCTTTGCCAGGCATAAAGGAAAAACTCGCTGTTCCAGGCCTGCTCGAAGTAATCGATGGCATAACCCCCGAGCACCCAGACCGGCACCACAAAGGCAACCAATAATACTAGGCTGGCAAAAGCGCTGGCGGCGAATGCCTTGCCACCGGTGAGCGGATAGAGAGACTCATCACTGAACTGAGTTTGTCGCTCAAACACAGCCTGATTACGACGGGAATAGCGCTCAATAAAAATCGCCACAAACAGAATTAGCAGCATGATTCCGGAAATTTTCGCCGCCGCGGTCAAGGAGTAGTAACCAAACCAAGTATCATAAACGGCGGTTGTTAAAGTGCTGACGGCAAAGTAACTTACGGTGGCAAAGTCGGCCATGGCTTCCATGCTGATCAACGCTACCGCCGCGGCAATGGCGCCCTGGCTCAAAGGCAGACTGATCTTAAAAAAGCTTTGCACCGGCGTATTCCCCATGATCTCCGCGGCCTGCACCAGCTTATGTGACTGCTCCTTAAGCGCCGTTTTAAAAATTAAAAACAAATAGGGATATAACACCAGGGCCAGCATAACTATGGCACCGCCTAGGGTACGGATATCGAAAAACCAATAGTCGTCGGGAGATTGCCAACCAAAGGCATCGCGCAGCGCAATTTGCACTGGCCCCGCATAGTCGAACAAATCTGTATACACGTAGGCAATCAGGTAGGAGGGCATGGCCAGGGGCAACATCAAGGCCCAGGAAAAAAGCTTTTTACCGGGGAAATCACAATAGGCCACCAACCATCCCAGCGGCAGCGCTATCACGCAGCTCAACAAGGCCACGCCAAGGATCAACAAGATGGTGTTGCCGATATAATCCCACAGCACGGTTTCCCACAAATGCGCAAACACCAGAGGATCACTTTGCAAGGATTCAAAAATCAGGAAGCCTAACGGCAACGACAGGCCTAAGCCTGTCGTCCACGCAATCAGCTGCCACCAGGACAGCGAAAATTTAAACTGCATTGAAACTAATCAGTTAAAGGTCGAATTTAACCTCGTCAAGGAGTCGTAACGCGGCGCTACGGTGCTTGCTAATTTCCCCCAGCGGCAGCGTATCTTCTTTAAACTCACCCCAGGACGCAACCAACTCAGACAAGGGCACACCCGGCTTCACCGGATATTCCATATTGACGGAGGCATACATATTTTGTGCCGTATTGTCGGTCATAAACTCGATCAGTTTCAAGGCATTTTCCTTGTTTTTCGAGTGCTTGGTCAGTACCACACCAGAGACGTTCACATGCGCGCCACGGTCTTGCTGGTTAGGGAAGTTGATATACACGGCATCCGCCCAGGCCTTTTGCTGCTCATCCTGCATCATTTTGCCGAAGTAATAGCTGTTGCCTATGGCCACATCACACAGGCCCTCTTTCACCGCTCTCACTTGAGCGCGGTCATTCCCTTGCGGCTTACGCGCCAGGTTGGCTTTTAGGCCTTCGAGCCACTTTTTCGTCTCGGCTTCACCATGGTGAGCTATCATGGATGCCACCAAACCCAGGTTATAAGGGTGCTTGCCCGGACGCATACAAACCTTGTTGGCATACGCATCCGTGGCCAGGTCTTCGTAACTCAGGCTATCTAGCTTGCCGACTCTGTCTTTTGACGAATAAACATTACGAACGCGCTTGGTCAGTGCCACCCACTGACCATCAGGGTCGCGAAAGCCGGCAGGAATATTGGCATCGATCTGCTCGCTGCTGATGGTTTGCGTCAGTGCCATGTCTTCTAGCTGCATTAGCGCACTGAAGTTTGAGGTTAGCACCAAATCAGCCTGCGTATGCTTGCCTTCACGCTTTAAACGCTCGATAAGACCTTTTTTGGCAAACACCACCTTGGTTTCGATACCGGTTTGCTCGGTGAATTTTTCTAAAATAGGTTCAATTAAGAAGGGCTGGCGAAATGAGTAAATATTAACGGTTTCTGAGGCTAATGCTGGCGCTGCAGACAAAACTGAAACAACCGATGCCAATGCAAATCCAAGTGCTTTCTTCACCAAGAGCTCCTAGTTAAATAAAAATAATTCTCAAAAGCATCATACTGTTTAAGACGAAAAAGTACAGTGCTAAACCGCTGGTAACCCCAATAATTTCCCAGTTGGCCCCCCACCTTGTGAGATATATCTTACAAGTCACATGGCGATTGCCGCAATCAGTGCTAAAAATTTAAACAAAACATTGCGTAACTCATTATTTATTAAGGAAAACATAGTTTATTACGCGGGTTTTACAGCTTTTATTATGAGTTTACCTGGCTGACCAGGGAAGAAACATTCCCTTATACTATCTTCATTGCTTGTGAGGGCGTACAAGCGGCAAAGTTAGGAAAACTTAGCAGGGACTGCCAGGAAGGACAGCTGCAGGATGCAGAACACGAAGGACTGTAATCTAGGACAAGGAAAAAGAGCAGGATGCTCAGGCACAGGATGTGCGAGGGGATACGGGCATTGGTTCGCCTAAGGAACGCCAGCAGGGAGCGGGCAACACAGGATGTGGGGGAGAGAACCAAAGCGGCTTAGTTATTCAAAATGCTAACTACATGCGATGCACTAAACCGTACGACAGGTTGTCACAGGAAAAAGGGGACAGGGACGACACTGCAGCAGCCATGTTGCAGCTTAATCACCCAGTGATTACAGGGAATTGAACTTGCTTCAATGCCGGCAGGATGCTGGAAAATTCCGTCAGCGCGACCTATATGGTCGCGTCTTTTTTATCTGCAATAAAATTTATCCCTGGTGTTTAACTGATGCTCACACTGTATTCCCGGCAGCGTTCATCTCCTTATAAACACACAAAGAAAAAGGGAGAAATTTCCCCCTTTTATTACTGCGTAGCTCAAATCAAACCAGCTTATTTATTGGCATCCCGTTTCTCGGCGTGACGTTTTTTACGCTTTTCCTTCATTTGTGCAAACTTTTGTTGCTGCTCTTCGGTAAGAAGATTCCATACCTGATGCTTGCTTTTCAGATGAGCAATCTTGCGCTCCATCTGTTTACTTTGCTGGGCCTGAATGATTTCTCGGGCCGCCTGCTCATCAAAACTTTCGCTGGTATTAGTTAGCGCTTGCAAAGCCTTGTAGCCCTCGTGACGCGAGCCTCGTTGCGGCTTAAGTTGTTTATTGGCATCCATAATGGCTTTGATTTGCGTTTGCTGTT
Source organism: Pseudoalteromonas sp. T1lg76 (assembly GCF_002964725.1). Classification (NCBI taxonomy): domain Bacteria; kingdom Pseudomonadati; phylum Pseudomonadota; class Gammaproteobacteria; order Alteromonadales; family Pseudoalteromonadaceae; genus Pseudoalteromonas; species Pseudoalteromonas sp. T1lg76. The sequence continues at coordinate 9,988 of NZ_PQCE01000010.1, read as the reverse complement.
GCTCGCTAAGCTGTAATTGCTCAATCATGTGCTCGCTTAGCATGCCGCGCTCACCCTGCTTATGATGACCGCCCTGGCCTGCCATGGCAACGCTTGATGCTAAGCCGATAGAAATAACGGCGGCTGTAAGTAATTTATTTAATTTCATAACGGACTCCTAAGTTGTCCTTGGTTGTGAACTGGGTGTGTTATTTACTCTAGCAAGCGCAACGCAAAGCAGTGTCAGGAGCACGTAAAGGTTGTGTAAAGGTGTCGCACTGGAAACTTGCTATCAGTTAAGATGAAACTAGTTCCCGTGTTTTTGAGATAGGCGATGAAGGTTTTATTAATAGACGACGACATTGAACTGGCCTCCATGCTCAGTGAATATATACACTCCCAAGGCTTTGAAGTGGAATGTGCCCACGATGGTGAGCAAGGTCTGGTAGTGGCCATGGAAAACAGACATGACCTGATCCTGCTTGATGTAATGCTGCCTAAGCTCGACGGCTTTGAGGTACTTAAGCAACTGCGCGCCAATTCCTTGGTACCAGTGATCATGCTAACCGCCAAGGGCGATGATTTTGATCGCATCTTCGGCCTTGAGCTTGGTGCCGACGACTATATTCCCAAACCCTTTAATCATCGCGAACTGATAGCAAGGATCAAGGCGATCACCCGGCGCATAGAACATATAAACAACAGCCAGCCGCGCCAAGAGTTGGAATTTGCCAACCTGAATATCTGTATGCAAAGTCGCAGCGCCAGCGCGCAAGGGCAAGCCCTGACACTGACAGGTACCGAATTTGCAATCTTACATCTATTGTTACAAGAGCCCGGCGCAGTGATCAGCAAGGAGCAGATCAGCGAGCAGGTGTTAGGCCGGCGTTTGGCGCCCTACGATCGCTCCATAGATATGCATGTCAGCAACCTGCGCAAAAAAATAGCCGAACACATAGAAAACGAGCGCATTCGCACCGTTCGCGGTGCCGGCTATGTACTGATCGGAGACGCCTAAGTGTTCAAGCCTCTTAACAAGCTCTATGTAAAAATTTTCCTGTGGTTCTGGCTCACCTTCGCGGCCACCATAATACTCATGGCGGCACTGAGCTCAGTTAGCTTCAGCGATCTCAGTTATGAACCCTTGCAGGGCAGCGATGCCCATTACTTTAAGCGTTTGGGTCATGCTCTGGAGCGCTCGGCTAAAAAGCATCAGCACACGGCAGAGGCAGTGATCAACCAAGGACGCATGAAAAAACGTAAGCTATATCTGTATTCACCGGAAAAAGACCTGGCCTACAGTAACTTTAACGCCGCTGATGAGGTGGATTTAGGCCTGCTGAATTTTCGCCAGGATATGATGCCACAGATGATTTTTAATGAGCATTTCCACGCCCTCGGGCCCTTGCTGATCAATTTGCCAGATGGCCAGTACCAACTGTATGAGCTGCGCCCAGGTCGCACCCTACCCTGGTTTGTGCGTCTCAAACTCCTGCCCCATTGGCTAAAGGTAGCGGTTGCCGTAGGAGCCTCCTTATTGTTGAGTTTTCTCTTTACCCGCACCCTGATAGGCCCGCTTAATTCCCTGCGCTCTAGTGCCCGGGCCATTGCCGAGGGTCAACTCGACAGCCGTGTGACTCAAGCCGCACAGCGAAACGATGAAATAGGCATTCTCGCCCGTGAATTCAACGCCATGGCGCAGCGTCTGGAAACCCTGGTCAATACCCAAAGGACCTTGCTTGGTGATATCTCTCACGAGCTGCGCTCACCGCTCACGCGCTTATCACTGGCCTGTGCCATAGCTCAGGACAAGGCCGATAAAGACACCTTGGCACAGCTGCAACGTATAGAAAAAGAAGCGCAACTCTTGGACCTGATGATAGAGCGCATACTGACGCTATCACGTCTGGAGAACCGCCAGCAAAGCCTGCAAACCCAAGCCATTTCTCCAGCGCAACTGTTTGCCCCTGTGTTTACCGATGCCGAGTTTGAGGCCAAATCACACAACAAAACCATCAGCTTACCCCAATTGCCAGAGCAACCGCTGCTGAATGTCGATGCCATGCTCTTGGCAAGCGCCTGCGAAAACCTGCTGCGCAACGCCATCAAATATGCCAATAGCCATATCGACGTGACGCTCAAGCATGAGCAGCAACAATGGCAACTGAGCATTCGCGACGACGGCCCGGGCGTTGCCGAGCAGGAACTGGCTCATATTACCGAGCCCTTCTATCGCGTCGACACAGCCCGCACTCGCCACAGCGGCGGCACCGGGCTAGGTTTGGCCATTGCCGCCAAGGCCATCGCCGCCCATCAGGGGGAGCTGGTATTGCAAAATCATCCTCAAGGTGGTTTAGTAGCCACCATCAAGCTACCTACGACTTAATACTGAATGTTTTATTCCAGCGAAGCCCTGCTCCATAAAAACCATGATGCCATTGCCCATTTTTGGCATCAGGATATGACCTCAGGCTTTTTGGATACCAAGCATGGTAAGTTGTTTTACGCCTATCATCTGCCCTATCGCGCCGATTACGCCTTGGTGATCAGCTCGGGGCGCATCGAAGCGGCGCAAAAATATCAGGAATTGCTGTGGGAGCTGGCGCGTAACAATATCGCCGTGTTTATAGTCGATCATCAGGGCCAGGGGCGCTCCTACCGCCATCTTACCGATACCCATAAGGGCTATGTCGGCGATTTCGAGGACTATAAATCGGATCTGCATGAGTTTATTACCCAGGTCGTCAATCCCCAATGGCCGGGCAAAAAGGTCTTACTCGGTCACTCCATGGGCGGCGCCATCGCTCTGGATTATGCATGCACTCATCCTGAACAGTTTGCCGGACTCTTTTTAAGTGCCCCCATGTTGCAGATAAACACGGGCTCAACGGCGCCCTGGCTCGCCAAGTTGTGGGCCAGCTCGGTCTGCACCTTTACTAAGGGCGAAGGTTATGTGCCCGGACACGGCCCCTATGCGGCGGTGCCCTTTAGCGAAAATGAATTAACCCATAGTGAGGAGCGTTACCGGCGTTTTCGTGCCTTGTATCAGCAAAGCCCGGAATTACAGCTAGGTGGCGTGACCTATAAATGGTTGAATGCGGCCTTTAAGGCGATAGCAAAACTAAGGAAGAGTCTGTGCCCTGTGCCCTTGTTTATTGCCGCAGCGCAACAAGATAGCGTGGTGGATACCTCGCCCTATCAGGACTTTGTCCATGCCCAGCAGCAGGCCGCGTTAAAAACCTACGCTGGCGCTCGGCATGAACTTTTATGCGAGCAGGACTCCATACGAAAAGCCCTGCTGCGCGATTTGCTCAACTTCTGCGAGCAATTATAAGTAACCTGAGCTTCGGATAGCTAATGCCTTTCTAGCAGCCTGTTTTGGCGCTAACGGCGTTGAGTTCACTACCAATAGCCAGCTATTAGTGCGTAAATTCGCCTGGTTATCCCTAAAACTCTCTGGCTAGACAAGGGGGTATATTTATACCAATTCACTTAAATAGCTAATCATTCTAGCGGGCTAAATATCGTGCTAACGGTGTTGGAATTTTTATATGTAGAATAACTACATAGGAAAAATTCCGCCTTGTTATCACATCATTTATCCAGCGCTATATCTGATCACATACTTAACAGAATTGGTATTATAGTGAACTTTAAAAAACAATAAGTTAGCTCATCCCTTACCCAAACCTCAGGTTAAGTATTTCGCTAGGTATTTCTTATACATGGGATCGGACAAGGCCAACTCCCGCTGCTCAGCCAGGATATTTTGCAATATTTCCTTTGAAGTAAGAGGGTTAGCCAAGACCACACGGAACACTACGGTCGGCTGATAGCCATATTCTGGCGGCGTTAATCGGGTTCGCGACACGAATGAACGTCCGGCTTCACGCTGGCGCTTCTGCATACTGGCGGTAAAGCGGTTAAGGGCAGCGTAAATATCCAGCTTGGTTTGCTCATCGGCGGTTTTTAAGCGCGCCTTGATGGCCTCGGGCACATAGCGATAGGTCAGCAAACACAGCTCAGGCTCGGAGATCAGTTCAAAGTCCGGCTCCGCCTTGATCAAGTCGGCAAAGTAACGGGCCTTGTCCAAGCTCTTGTCGATCAGCATTTCATAGCCTTTACGGCCAATAATACGCAAGCAGGCATGCACCAGCATGGCCATGCCCGGACGGCTGCCTTCCAGGGTATGGCTGCCTAAGTCTTTTGAGCCCTTACGCAGAATATATTCGGCGTGGTGTTCGATGGCATCGGTGGCCGTGGGATCTTTAAACAGCACGATACCCGCGCCCATGGGCACATACATTTGTTTATGGGCATCTATAGTGATGGAGTCGGCACGCTCGATACCGGCCAACAAATGACGGGCATTTTGCGACAACAGGGTCGCGCCACCCCAAGCTGCATCGACATGGAAATGGCAGTCGATTTCCGCCGCCAAATCCGCCATCTCATTAAGAGGGTCGATATTCCCGGTTTCCGTAGTCCCGGCTACACCGACAATGGCCATCACCTTAATACCTTGCGCCTGCAGCGCCTGCGCTTCTTTGCGCATGGCCTCCACATCCACCTTATTGTCTTTATCGGTAGGAATGGATATAAAGTGGTCGCGACCTATGCCAAGCAAGTCTGCCGACTTACCCAGTGAATAGTGACCGCGCTCCGACACCAGTACCGCCAGGCCCTTGTAGCCATAGTGGAACATGGCCGCAATAAGGCCTTGAGCGCCTATGCCTTTAAAATCACCTTCGGGCTTGAGTAAGCGGTTACGGGCGATCCACAGCGCCGTAATATTAGCCACTGTACCGCCGGAGCAAAAAGCGCCTAAGGATGTCTTGGCACTGTGCATCCATTTATCATAAAAACCCTGCTTACGGTCATAAGCCATATGATGGAGCATGCCGATAACCTGGCGCTCCAAAGGCGTAAAAGCCTTAGAGGTCTCAATTTTTACCAGGTTCTGGTTTAAACCCACCATCAGCTTAGACAGTGGCAACACAAAGTGAGGCAGGGCCGAGGTCATATGGCCGATAAAGCTTGGAGCTGCGGTGTGTACCGAGTGCGCCACCAGCTTATCCATGATGTCCTGCGCGTGAGCGCTGACAAACATAGGCTCTTCTGGGATCTGCGCCGATTCAAAATCGCGCTCAATTTCATGCAGCGGTTTTTCCACCGCAGCGATGTTCTCATTCAGGAAACCGGCCAGGTTACTGGAGATCTCGGCTTCTATTTTGCTGAGCGTTGAGTCCGGTGCCTCTGGCACCGTAAAGACGCGCATCAAGCTGTGCTCTGATGCTACGGCAAAACGCTTATCACTCATGACATACCTAATTGGGTTGGCTTGGATACCGGTTCACTATACCGATATAAGGCGATGACGGATCGCTTCAAGCGGTCGATTTACTTGCGCTCACTTTATAGCAATCACCTAAAAAAGTCTTGCAGCTTTGGTCAATTTTAAGAATGTTGCATGAATTTTTTACGACATTCTCAACATAAGTTTCAGTGATGGGCACAAGTTCGGAGTCCGTCCTTGTGCCCAACCAGATACGCTTACAGATCAACCACTAAGCGATAGCTTTGCTGGCCACTGACCCAATACTTACGCTCGAACGGGGTAATGGCTGTGTCACTGGCATACTCACTGACCTGAGTTGGGTGTCCCGCCAGTTGCAGAGCACGGGCAAACTCACGCACATAAATATCCCAGTTGCTGCGCAGTTCAAGCTTGCCGCCAAGCTGCACTATGCTTGGGAATACCGCGGCGCCATGCCAGCGTCGCTGCAAGTGCTTGGCCTTGGGCCAAGGGTTGGGATAGAGCAAATAATGGTGCGTTGGCTGCCAGTTGGCCTGCACGGCCAAGCGCCAAAAGTCGTTCAGATCCGCCTGCACCAGCATATACTGGGCATCTTCATCCTGGCGATACTGCACATCATGCTTATCTAAACGGTGCGCCGACTTATCTATGCCTATCACTAGCGCGTCTGGGTGCAGCTTAGCCAAGTTAGCTGTACTCTCCCCGACGCCACAACAGGAATCAAGAATAATAGGGCCATTAAAAGCCTGCACCCTGGCATTAACCTCATCAAAGGCCGCTTGAGTATGCGCGGCAATGGGCTTTTTAAACTCCGCACTCAGGTGTTTGTTCACCACTTCATCAAGTTTTTCATGCAGGCTTGGCTGGTTAGAGACTATGGCTCTTGAATTTGCTTCGCTCATCAGTGACGTAACCCCACACCCTTACGAATTAATGTTAATGCTAAGGTAAATAACACAGTAATAAACGCCAGCAAGACGGCGAATGAGAACCAGATATTCACATCGGACACACCTAAAAAGCCAAAGCGGAAAGCATTAACCATGTAGATGATGGGGTTAATTTGCGATACCCCTTGCCAAAACTCAGGCAGTAGCGTGATGGAATAAAACACGCCGCCCAGGTAAGTCAGTGGCGTTAGCACAAAGGTAGGGATAATGCTGATATCGTCGAAGCTGTTGGCATACACGGCATTAATTAAACCGCCGAGGGCAAACACCGCCGAAGTTAAAATCACCGTGGCGACAATCACAAAGATATTATGAATTTGAATATCCACAAAAAACAGTGATACCAGGGTCACGATTAAGCCCACCAGCATGCCACGGGCCATGCCACCGCCCATATAACCCAGCACAATAATGTAATTGGGCACCGGCGCCACCAGCAGCTCTTCTATACTCTTTTGAAACTTGGTGGAATAGAAACTTGAAGCCACATTGGAGTAGGAGTTAGTGATCACCGACATCATGATCAGACCCGGGACGATAAATTCCATATAGCTAAAGCCACCCATTTCGCCGATACGAGAGCCGATCAGGCTACCGAAAATCACGAAATACAGGGTCATGGTGATCGCCGGGGGCACCAGGGTTTGCACCCAAATTCGCAAAAAGCGAATACATTCTTTGATCCAAATACTTTTTAGCGCAACGCCATACTTCAACATGATCACTCCCCTCGCCCTTGATTTAACAAGCCGACGAACAACTCTTCTAAACGGTTGGCCTTGTTACGCATGCTCAACACAGTATTGCCCTGCTCACTTAAGGCGCTAAATACGCCATTAAGGCCCTGTGACTTGGCGACTTCCACCTCCAGGGTGTGGTCGTCGGTCAGGGCAAATTGGTAGCCCTCCAGGCTTATCGGCTGCACCGGCTGTTTTAAATCAAGCACAAAGGTTTCTTTATCCAGCTTAGCCAGCAGCGCCTTGATGGTGGTGTGCTCAACTATGATGCCATGGTCGATAATGGCGATGTTTTTACAGAGCAGCTCGGCTTCTTCCAAGTAGTGGGTGGTAAGAATAATAGTCACCCCTTGCTTGTTGATTTCACGTAAGAAATCCCACATGGAGCGGCGTAATTCGATATCAACACCCGCGGTTGGCTCATCAAGGATCAACAGCTTGGGCTCATGCATCAGGGCGCGGGCGATCATCAGGCGGCGTTTCATACCACCAGAAAGCGTACGAGCGGCCTTGTCTTTTTTATCTAACAAACCAAGCTGTGCCAGGTACTTGTCGGCACGCTTATGGGCTTCGGCGCGAGGCACGCCATAATAACCGGCCTGGTTAACTAAAATCTGCTGCAGGGTTTCAAACTGGCTAAAGTTAAACTCTTGCGGCACTAAACCCAGCTCGGATTTAGCCGCTTCCAGGTCGGTATCTATATCATGGCCGAAAACTTCAACCTTGCCCTCAGTTTTGTTCACCAGCGATGAGATCACCCCTATGGTGGTGGACTTACCGGCGCCATTGGGGCCTAACAGGGCAAAGAAATCCCCCTGCTGTACTTTTAAATCTATGCCTTTGACGGCTTCAACGCCGTTTTTATAGGTCTTTTTTAACCCTTGAATATTCAATGCAATGGTCATTTATTTTTGTTCTCCATAACCCCAACGCGAGGTAAGTCTCTGCTCTATGCCCAGATGATCGAGAATACGGGCCACCATAAAGTCGACCAGATCGGCTATCGACTCAGGTTGATGATAAAAGCCCGGAGCCGCCGGCATTATGGTGACGCCCATGCGCGCCAGTTTCAGCATATTTTCCAGGTGAATTTCACTAAAAGGGGTTTCTCTGGGTACCAAGATCAGTTGGCCACGCTCTTTGATCACCACATCGGCGGCACGCTCCATCAGGTTGTCCGAGGCGCCTAGGGCAATGGCCGACACGGTACCGGCACTGCAGGGACACACCACCATTTTTTTCGGCGCGGCTGAGCCTGATGCTACCGGGCTGAACCAGTTATCCTTACCAAAGACCTTAAGTTGGCCATCGGCAGCATTAACCAAGGCACTGAGTTGCTCCGTTGCCTTATCCTCATGGCCGGACAGCTTAATGCCGGATTCGGTATCAAACACCACCCGGGCGGCGCTGGAGATCAACACAAATACCTGGTGGCCTTGCTCTATCAACACCTGTAATAAACGCAAACCGTAAGGGGCTCCGGAGGCGCCGCTAAAGGCCAGGGTAATGGGCTCTTTAAATGTGCTCATGATGTTTCCTTTTGTGCTAAGGCATGGAGCAGCTTTTGATGAATGCCGCCAAAGCCACCGTTACTCATAACCAGTATATGACTCCCAGTTTCGGCCGCGGCCACTATCTCTGCCACCAAGGCATCAATATCCGCTAAACAACGGGCACCGGCCTGCTCGGCGCGCTCTTGCAGCGACCAGCCAAGCTCGGGGGGCTCGAATAAAAATACTTCATCGGCGCCTGCAAGGGAGTCCAGCAGGGTGTCCTGATGCACCCCCATCTTCATGGTGTTTGAGCGCGGCTCTAGCACCGCAATAATGCGCTCATCGCCGACCTTGGCACGCAGACCCGCCAAGGTGGTGGCAATGGCCGTGGGGTGATGGGCAAAGTCGTCATAAACATTGACGCCAACTACCTCACCCTTGTGCTCCATACGGCGCTTAGGCGAGATAAATTCCGCCAGCGCGGCTATGCTGCTTGCCACCGGAATCCCCACATGGCGGGCGGCGGCTATGGTCATCAGGGCATTCTTAACATTGTGCTCGCCAATGGCCTGCCAACGCACCACGCCTTGCGGCTCACCGGCAAACAATACGGTGAATTCACTGCCATCGGCCTTAAGTAGCTGATAATCCCATTGCGCGGCGCCTAAGACTTCTTGTTCACTCCAAAAGCCCTTGTTGATCACCTCGACCAGCGCCTGATCATCGCTGGGGTAAATCGCCTTGCCCGAGCCTGGCAGAGTTCGCAGTAGGTGGTGAAACTGGGTTTGAATGGCGCTTAGGTCGGCAAAAATATCCGCATGGTCAAATTCCAGGTTATTCAGGATCAGCGTTCTTGGCAGGTAATGGACAAACTTACTGCGCTTGTCGAAAAATGCCGTGTCATATTCATCGGCCTCGATAACGAAAAACGGGGTTTCACCCACGCGCGCCGAGATACCGAAATTCTGCACTACACCGCCAATTAAAAAGCCCGGCTTGAGTCCGGCGTATTCCAGCACCCAGGCCAGCATACTGGCAGTGGTGGTTTTACCATGGGTACCGGCGACCGCTAACACCCAGCTATCACGCAGGATATGCTCTTTTAGCCATTCAGGACCCGAGGTATAACGCAGGCCTTTTTCCAATACATATTCAACACAGGGATTGCCGCGACTCATGGCATTACCAATGACCACTACGTCGGGGGCTGGCTCTAGCTGAGCGGGATCATAGCCCTGCACCAATTCAATGCCTAACTCTTCAAGCTGAGTGCTCATCGGCGGGTAAACGTTTTGATCCGAGCCGGTCACATGATGGCCTAAGGCCTTGGCAATCGCCGCAATACCGCCCATAAAGGTACCGCAGATGCCGAGAATATGTATGTGCATAATGACTTCCTAATAATAAAAGCCGCGCAATGGCTAGGGTCTGTTGACCTTTGTTGTTCGTTTCTGCAGCAGTTTGTAGTGTATTTATACAAGGCGGCACATGTGTGGTGTAGTTATTCTACAT
>NZ_PQCE01000001.1:0-3089 GCF_002964725.1 Pseudoalteromonas sp. T1lg76 | reverse complement strand
TTAATTTCTAACTTCTAACTTAACAGTCTCACACCATTTTGGTGTTGTATGGTTAAGCCTCACGGGTAATTAGTACAGGTTAGCTTAACGCCTCACAGCGCTTCCACACCCTGCCTATCAACGTTGTAGTCTTCAACGGCCCTTCAGTGGAGTTAAACTCCAAGTGAGAACTCATCTCGAGGCTCGCTTCCCGCTTAGATGCTTTCAGCGGTTATCGATTCCGAACGTAGCTACCGGGCAATGCAATTGGCATCACAACCCGAACACCAGCGGTTCGTCCACTCCGGTCCTCTCGTACTAGGAGCAGCCCCTCTCAATTCTCAAACGCCCACGGCAGATAGGGACCGAACTGTCTCACGACGTTCTAAACCCAGCTCGCGTACCACTTTAAATGGCGAACAGCCATACCCTTGGGACCGACTTCAGCCCCAGGATGTGATGAGCCGACATCGAGGTGCCAAACACCGCCGTCGATATGAACTCTTGGGCGGTATCAGCCTGTTATCCCCGGAGTACCTTTTATCCGTTGAGCGATGGCCCTTCCATTCAGAACCACCGGATCACTATGACCTACTTTCGTACCTGCTCGACGTGTCTGTCTCGCAGTTAAGCTGGCTTCTACCATTACACTAACCGTACGATGTCCGACCGTACTTAGCCAACCTTCGTGCTCCTCCGTTACTCTTTGGGAGGAGACCGCCCCAGTCAAACTACCCACCAGGCACTGTCCGCAACCCCGATTCAGGGGCCAACGTTAGAACATCAAACATACAAGGGTGGTATTTCAAGGATGGCTCCACAGAAACTGGCGTCTCTGCTTCAAAGCCTCCCACCTATCCTACACATGTAGGCTCAATGTTCAGTGCCAAGCTGTAGTAAAGGTTCACGGGGTCTTTCCGTCTAGCCGCGGGTACACAGCATCTTCACTGCGATTTCAATTTCACTGAGTCTCGGGTGGAGACAGCGTGGCCATGGTTACACCATTCGTGCAGGTCGGAACTTACCCGACAAGGAATTTCGCTACCTTAGGACCGTTATAGTTACGGCCGCCGTTTACCGGGGCTTCGATCAAGAGCTTCGCATACGCTAACCCCATCAATTAACCTTCCGGCACCGGGCAGGTGTCACACCCTATACGTCATCTCGCGATTTAGCAGAGTGCTGTGTTTTTAATAAACAGTCCCAGCCACCTGGTCACTGCGACTCCCGTCCGCTTAGAGAGCAAGTCTCATCACAGGTAGGAGCGTACCTTCTCCCGAAGTTACGGTACTATTTTGCCTAGTTCCTTCACCCGAGTTCTCTCAAGCGCCTTAGTATTCTCTACCTGACCACCTGTGTCGGTTTGGGGTACGATTCGGTATAAACTGAAGCTTAGAGGCTTTTCCTGGAAGTATGGCACCAACAGCTTCCACTCCGTAGAGTGTCGTCTCGTATCTCAGCCTTAAAGAATCCCGGATTTTCCTAAGATTCAAGCCTACATACTTTCACACGGACAACCAACGCCGTGCCTGTCTAGCCTTCTCCGTCCCCCCATCGCATTTATACCAAGTACGGGAATATTAACCCGTTTCCCATCGACTACGCCTTTCGGCCTCGCCTTAGGGGTCGACTCACCCTACCCTGATTAACATGGGATAGGAACCCTTGGTCTTCCGGCGTGCGGGTTTTTCACCCGCATTGTCGTTACTCATGTCAGCATTCGCACTTGTGATATGTCCAGCATGCCTCCCGGCACACCTTCAGCCACTTACACAACGCTCCCCTACCCCGCGAACTAAGTTCGCAGCCGCAGCTTCGGTGGTATGTTTAGCCCCGTTACATCTTCCGCGCAGGCCGACTCGACTAGTGAGCTATTACGCTTTCTTTAAAGGGTGGCTGCTTCTAAGCCAACCTCCTAGCTGTTTTAGCCTTCCCACATCGTTTCCCACTTAACATACACTTTGGGACCTTAGCTGGCGGTCTGGGTTGTTTCCCTCTCCACGACGGACGTTAGCACCCGCCGTGTGTCTCCCGGATAGTACTCATTGGTATTCGGAGTTTGCATGGGGTTGGTAAGTCGGGATGACCCCCTAGCCCAAACAGTGCTCTACCCCCAATGGTATTCGTCCGAGGCTCTACCTAAATAGATTTCGGGGAGAACCAGCTATCTCCCGGTTTGATTAGCCTTTCACTCCTAGCCACAGGTCATCCCCTAACTTTTCAACGTTAGTGGGTTCGGTCCTCCAGTTGATGTTACTCAACCTTCAACCTGCCCATGGCTAGATCACCGGGTTTCGGGTCTATACCTTGCAACTCAACGCGCAGTTAACGCTCGCTTTCACTACGGCTACCCTAATCGGTTAACCTCGCTACAAAATATAAGTCGCTGACCCATTATACAAAAGGTACGCAGTCACCCCACGAAGAGGCTCCTACTGCTTGTACGTACACGGTTTCAGGTTCTATTTCACTCCCCCTCACAGGGGTTCTTTTCGCCTTTCCCTCACGGTACTGGTTCACTATCGGTCAGTTGGGAGTATTTAGCCTTGGAGGATGGTCCCCCCATATTCAGTCAAAGTTTCACGTGCTCCGACCTACTCGATTTCACTTATAAGACATTGTCGTGTACGGGACTATCACCCTGTATCGTGCCACTTTCCAGAGGCTTCCACTAACATCAAATAAGCTTAAGGGCTGCTCCGATTTCGCTCGCCGCTACTTTCGGAATCTCGGTTGATTTCTTTTCCTACGGGTACTTAGATGTTTCAGTTCTCCGCGTTCGCCTCTTACACCTATGTATTCAGTGCAAGATACCTGTAAACAGGTGGGTTTCCCCATTCGGAAATCCTGGCCTCAAGCGCTTTTTACTAGCTTGACCAGGCTTATCGCAAGTTAATACGTCCTTCATCGCCTCCAACTGCCAAGGCATCCACCGTGTACGCTTAGTCACTTAACCATACAACCCAAAAGGGTGTGTATTTCAAGGACTGTTTAACTTCGCCAGAAGTTAGAATACTAAAGTAGACGCACAATCAATCTTTCAATTGACTGGCATATTTCTTTACTTATTGAGAACTCTAAATTATTCAAATTGAACAATTCAAAGTTTT